>CALBRU010000100.1 GCA_937927695.1 uncultured Thiomonas sp.
CATCGCCCGTCGAGTAGGCCACGACGACGGTGCTGGCCACGAGCAAGGCGCCCTGCGCCGCAAACAGATTGACCAGATTGACCACTCGGCGCTGCGCCAGCATGGCGAAAGACAGCAGCAGCAGCAAGGCGGCGATCAGGTGGATGAGCTGGGTGCTCAGCGGCAGAGCGGGCAGACCGGAAACGGACAACGCAGCGGCTGAAGACGCAGACGAAACCGCAGACGACGCAGACGACGCGGCCGAGAAGGCCGCGGCTGCGGAGGCGGAAACGAGCGGTGCGAGAACGGTCATGGCATCAGGCTCAATGCGAAAGCATCAGCCGCACCAGCAGGCCGAGCACGGCGAGCAAAAATGCGGTGCCGAGAAATTCGGGGTCGCGGAAGATGCGCAGCTTGGCGCTGAGGGTTTCGATCAGCGCGAGACCGAAACCAGCGGCCGCCAGCTTGAGCAGCAGCGGCGGCAGCGCGGCGAGCAGCCACATCACGCCGTCGGCGTGGTTCGCCATACCCCAGGGCAGAAACAGCGCAAAGCCGATGCAGACATAGTTGAACAGCTTGAGACTGCTGGCCCACTCCACCAGCGCCAGATGCCGCGCGGAATATTCGAGCACCATGGCCTCGTGGATCATGGTGAGTTCAAGGTGGGTGGTGGGGTTGTCCACCGGAATGCGCGCATTCTCGGCCAGCAACACCATCACGAAGGCCACGGCGGCGAACGCCAGACTGGCGTGCAGCGCCAGGTGCTGCGATTGCAGGTATTCGGCAATCGTCGGCAACAGGGTACTGCCCGAGATCAGCGACGAGGTGAACACCACCATCAGCAAAGCGGGCTCGGCGAGGAAGCCCACCATCATGTCGCGCCGCGCGCCCATGCTGCCGAAAGCGGTGCCGATGTCCATCCCGGCCAGGGCGGTGAACACCCGCGCCAGCGCAAACAGGCCCACCAGCGCAATGACGTCGGCCGCCTGCGCAAACGGCAGATCGGTGGACAGCGATGGGATGATGGCCGCAGCCACCACCATGATGCCCATCAGCAGATACGGCACGACGCGAAACAGCGGCGTGGCCTCGTGCGCCAGCACCGCGTCCTTGCGCAACAGCTTGGCGATGCGCGCATACGGTTGCCAGATGGGCGGCGCGCTGCGGTTGGACAGCCAGGCGCGGCACTGCGTCACCCAGCCGGACAGCAGCGGCGCCAGCAACACCGAGACGGCCACGGCCAGAAACTGGGTCAACAGCGGGGTCAGCAAGGCGGAGAAGTTCATCGCACCACCACCATCAGCAGCACCAGCAGGGTGAGGAAGCTGTAGAGCAGATAGACCGAAATCCGTCCCTGCTGAATCTTCCCGACCTGCCGCGCCAGCCACAGCACCGCTTGCGCCGCTGGGGTGTAAAACTGCGGCCAGAACCGGTCGTCCACCGACACGCGGTAGCGCGGCTCGGCGTCGTCCGGGCGCGGCAGTTCCACCCGCATCAGGAAGAACGGGCTGAACACCCGGCGGATCGGCTGGCCGAAGCCCTCGGCGCTGTCTTGCATGCGCCCGGTCAAGCCCGGCGCGCCGCAATCCCACGGCGCGGCGCGGCGCACACGCCCCGCATAGACGCGGTGGGTCAACAAGCCCGTCAAGCCGACGACCAGCAGGCCGACGAGCAGAATCGCCACAGGGCTGTAGGACGCCCGATCCGGCGACAGCGGCACCAGCCAGAACCAGTTACCCATAGACGCATCACCCGCTTGCGCCAGCGGCTTGCCCAGCAGCATCAGGTTGACCCGGTCGATGGCCTGCAGCACCCAGGTCGGAATCAGGCCCAGCAGCACGCAGCCTGCGGCCAACCACAGCAGCCCGATGCGCTCCAGCCAGCCGACATCGTGCGCTTGCTCCAGTTGCGGCTCGCGTGCGCGGCCGAGAAAAATCACCCCGTAGAACTTCACCATGACATACGCCGCGAGCGCCGCAGTCAGTACCAGCATGGCCGCACCCAGCGGGATGAGCAGATTGAAAAACGGCTCGGGGATTTGTGGCGTGAACAGAAACGACTGCAACAGCAGCCACTCGGCGACAAAGCCATTGAGCGGCGGCAGCCCGGCAATCGCCAGGGTGCCGATCAAAGCCGTCCAGCCCACCCAGGGCATGGTACGCAACAAGCCGCCAAGTTTTCCCAGGCTGCGCTGGTGGGTGGCGTGGAGCACTGAGCCGGTGGTCAGGAACAGCAGGCTCTTGAAAAAGGCATGGTTGAGCAGGTGGTACAGCATGGCGGCGAGCGCCAGCGCCGCAAACACCGCCAGCCCGACCCCGTGAAACACCAGCGCCAGGCCAAGAGCGGCGAAGGCAATGCCGATATTCTCGATGGACGAATAGGCCAAAAGCCGCTTCATATCGGTCTGCACTGCGGCGAACAGCACACCGAACAAGGCGCCGAACAGCCCCAGCGCCAGCAGCGGCACGCCCCACCACCACAGCGGCGCATGCAGCAGATCGAAGCTCACCCGCAACAGGCCGTAGAGCGCAGTCTTGAGCATCACCCCGCTCATCAAGGCCGAAACCGGCGAAGGCGCTGCCGGGTGCGCCTCGGGCAGCCAGATGTGCAAAGGAACCAGGCCAGCCTTGGCACCAAAGCCGATGACCGCCAGACCGAAGGCCACGCTGGCCCAGGCCGGGCTCAAGTGCGCGTGGCGCATCGCCTCGAACGTCAGGCTGGCAATGCCGCCCTGCATCATCACCCCGAAGCACAGCAGCAGGGCGATGGCCCCCAGATGCGCCAGCAGCAGATACACATAACCGGCGCTGCGGATTTCCGCCATGCGGTGCTGGGAAATCACCAGGAAGTACGACGCCATGGCCATGACTTCCCACGCCAGCATGAAGCTGTAGGCATCGGCAGCGAGCATCACCATGCACATCGCTGCCAGGAACACGTGGTACTGCATACCCAGCAGCCCCGGCGCCGTGCCCTCGCCCTCGCGGAAATAGCCCGCGGCGAAGGTGGAAATGCCCACGGTGGAGGAGCCCAGCAGAAACAGGAAGAACCCCGACAGCGCGTCCAGCCGAAAATGCAGCGGCAGGCCCGGCAGCCCGATGGGCAACACCAGCGATTGCGGCGCAGCGAACAGCGCCAGCAGCCCGACTGCGGCCATCACCAGACTGCCCAACGCGCCCAGCGGAAAGATCACCCGCGCTACCCAGCGCGTGGAACGCGGCGAAATGAAACCGGCCAGCCCCATGCACACCCAGGCCGCCACCACACCCAGGGCGATGGGAAGAAGATCGGGCGCGTTCATAAGGGAGTTGCGTGAAAATGAGATTCACATAAGATGTGCGCTAAATGCTAATCTCATTTCCATAAAAATGGAACAACGCACCAGCCGCCTCACTGTCTTGATCGACCCGCAGAAGAAGGAGTTGTTCGAGCGCCTGTGCGCGCGCGAGGACCAGACGCCGTCGCAAGTGGTCCGACGCCTGATCCGCGACTACATCGAGTTCAAGCTCGGGCGGCCCTGGCAACCGGGCGAGTCCATCGACGAGGCGCTCAAGCGCTGAGCCTCTGCCGATGCAAAACGCCGCTGCAAAGCCGCAACAGGCTGCGCTGCTCCGCCGCAACGATCTCCCGCATGAAATCTCAGCAAAATCGAAGTGAGTCGTTTTTTTGGTGGGAAGGCGACACGCTGGTGGTCAACATTCTGGGAAAGCCCAGCGCAGGGGTCGATGCCATCGGCAAGCCCAAGGGGCCGCAACTCAAGGTGAGCGTGACGGCAGCACCACGCGCTGGCCGTGCGACCGATCACATGGTGCGCTTCCTTGCCAAGGAGTTTGGCGTGCCGACCTCGGCGATCGAAGTGGTGTTCGGGCGCATGAACGTCAATAAGCAATTGCGCATCCAGGCCCCGCAAAAACTTCCCGCTGTATTCCAGCAAGCCAGCCTGCTGGATTGACGCGCCCAGCTTGATGCGTCTGGCCGTGCGCAGGGGTTCAGCCCGCGATGCGATTGACCAGAATGATCAGCGCCGTGATGATGACCACGGCAATGATGACCCCCGCCACGGCAACATGCACAGGCTTGAGTGTGGCGAAATCCTTCTCCCTATCCTCGGCCCGGCGCAGGCCCACCATGGCCGTCGCCACCGCGCCGAGCGCACGCAGCGTGCCGCGTAAGAATCCGACTTTTTGAGGGGGTGTATCCATGGCGTCCAGCCTTCCAGGTTGATGCGGGTGAAAAAAATCAGGCCGGGCTGCGGGCATGCGCTGAAGACCCGCCGATACCGCCAGAACTCTCGCCTTGCTGCTGCCTCGACGCTGCGGCGACTTGCGTCAACGCGGGCAGCAATGCGGCGGCAGCGGCGGCGTCCAGGTGCTGGGGGAGACGCATGGCACTCTGCCGTACCTGCTCAAAACCCAGGCCCTTGCGTGCAAAGACGATGCTGTTGCATCCATCTTTGTCACCCGCCACCAGCACGGAGTCGCCAAAGCTGCGCCGGATGCGGTCCAGGTGGATGGCGTAGTGGTCGTGGCTGTATTGCAGATTGACCACCATGATGCCGCCCGGGCGCAGCAGCGCGAATCCATCATCGTAGAAACGCTGCGAACACAGGCGCGGCGGCAGACCCTCGCTGTCGTAGCCGTCGACCATCAGGATGTCGCAGGGTGACGCGCTGGTGCGCACATATTGCGCGCCATCGGCCCGCACGACGCTGAACCGATCATCGTCGGAAGGGACATGAAACTCGTCGCGCAAGGCAATGACATGCGGGTTGATCTCGACCACCAGGATGCGGGTCTGCGGCAAGTGGCGATAGCAGAATTTGGCCAGCGATCCCCCGCCCAGGCCAATCATGGTGATGTTTTGCGGCGCTGCCATGAACAGCAAAAATCCCATCATCATGCGCGTGTATTCCAAGTCCAGCGCATCGGGGTCTTGAAGCCGCATGCTGCTTTGCACTTCGCAAATGGTGAAGTGCAAAGCCTTGGAGTGCAGGGTGTCGTAAACAAAGGGCCTGACGTGGTGTGTTGACTCTTGGGATTCGGGCATGGATAGCGGCAAGGGATGTGCCACAGACGGATGTCAGTCAGCGTTTCGTTCCATGACCCGGGCAGTGATGCGGGCGGAAAACAGCAGATGCCGAACCGTTTGTATTGGCATGAAAGTCACATGGTATGTGCGTTCAATACGCATGTCATGCAAGTTTCAGGGAGGCGATCTCCTTGCCCCAAGCGACCCGGGAAAATTCCCGAGGGTGAAACCCGATAGGTTTGCGGGCATGAACCAACGGCCTGATCGACCAGCGACAATGCACCAACAGGCTGTCGGCCGACCGCCGGACGTGAGGATCGCGAGCTGAGATGGGGCTCTGAGGAGGCTGTGCGGCATTCTGCCCATCGGCTTTCGCTCCATCGCGTCGTCTGCGAGGCTGCAACTCCGCCGCCATTGGCCACTCCCAAAGCCCTTTTTCCGCTTCACGCCCCAAGCCCGGCAGACTTTTCATGGATTTCCTCGTTCTCCTTCTCGGCGGCGCCGTGCTCGGCCTCGCCGGCGTGTTCGTGCGCCTGGCCGACACCACCGCCAACCTCGGCCCGTTTGCCAGCGCCTTCTGGCGCATGGCCGTGGCGGCGCCGTTTTTGCTGGCCTGGGCTGCGGTGCAATGGCAACTGCAGCGCAAGGCCCGCCCGGCTACGTCCAGCCCCGCACCCGAGCAAAATCCGCAACGGTTCAGCAAGAGAGCGGCACCGCCCGCCCCGTTGGCGCACTGGCCGACATGGGGACTGGCGCTGTTTGCCGCGGCCATGTTCGCGCTCGATTTGGTGTTCTTCCACCTCGCGGTGACCTGGACTGCCGTGGGCAACGCCACGCTGGAATCGAACTTCGCTCCCGTGCTCATCACCCTGGCTTTCTGGGTCATCACCCGCAACGCGCCGCAGCCGGTGTTTCTCGCCGGGTTGGCCGCAGCGCTCGGAGGCGCGGCCCTGATGATTGGCCCTAACTTCGGCCACAGCCGCGCGCTGCTGGGCGATGCCAGCGGACTGGTGTCCGCCGTGTTCTACGCGGCGTATCAGGTGGGCATTCAGCAGGCGCGGCAGCGTCTGTCCACCGCGCCGCTGATGGCCATCGTTACCCTGCTCGCCGCCGTGGTGCTCTGGCCTTTCGCCCTCGCCGAGGGGCGGATGTGGCCGACTGCGGCCATCGGCTGGGTGTGGGTGCTCGGGCTGGCGCTGCTGGTGCAGATCGGCGGCCAGGTGGTCATCGCCTACGCGGTGCGCCGGCTCAACCCGGCGCTCTCATCCGTGGGACTGCTGGTGCAACCGGCGATGGCGGTGGTGTATGCGTGGATTCTGCTGGGCGAGGCGCTGACTGCCGGTCAACTGCTCGGCGCGGGGCTGGTGCTGGCGGGCATCTACCTGGCGCGCAAGGGGATGTGAGCGCCCGTGATCCCCTCGCAAACCATTATTTTGCGCCTGGCGGCTTGGGCGCTTTGGCGATTTCGGCAGGCGTGCAGTTGCCCATCGACACGAGGCAATACCGCACGTCTTTGGGCGCGCCGCCCTTGGGCCAGTCGTAGATGGCTGCCGGGAAATCAGGCCGGGGCTGGTGCGAAAAGTAATCCGCAACGTCCACCGCATCCTGATCGCTCATGCGACCGACGCCCGTTGGCGCATGCAGACTGTCGGCCACCGGCATGGCGCCTTTGACGAAACCGGCTGCGGTGTAGGTACGCGCCATACCCGCCCCGATGTTGAACGAATCCGGCCCCCATAGCGGCGGGAAGACATACTCGCCTTTGGCGTTCTTGCTCCCCTCGCCGTCGATGCCATGACAGGCGGCGCAGCGCTCGGCGTAGATCGCCTTGCCGCGCACGGGATCAGGCTTGATCGAAGTGCTGATTTTGTACAGGGCGGCGCCCTTGACCTTGGCGTCGGCGGGAACGTCCTTGGCCATCCAGGCCATGAAGGCGAGCATGGCCTTCATTTCTGGGGAATTTTTGGGAATGGGCTTGCCGTTCATCGACCGCATCATGCAGCCGTTGATGCGGTCCGCCATGCTCACCACCCGGGCGGCCCGACCGTTGTACATGGGGTAGAGCACGTTCTGACCGACAAAGGCCGAGGAGTGGGGCACGAAGCCGCCGCCCAAGTGGCAGCTCGTGCAATTCATTGCCGCGCCGACATTGTTGGGCAGCAGCTTCTTGGTCTGCGTCATCAGGCGATAGCCGTAGAGGATTTCCGCGCCGTTGGGTTCATGCGCCAGCGAAGCGAGATCGGGCGCCTTGAAGGGCACTTCGTGCGTCGGCTTGGGTTTGGCGACCAAAGCCGATGCGGCTGCGGGGGACAAGGCAGTTTGGGCAGTTTGAGCCAAGGCGGTTTGGGCCAATATGGGCTGGGCTGCAATGCCCGCCAGCATGCACGCTGCCAGCAGGGTGCGCATCGAGAGCTTGGCGCGTGAATGGGTTTTGCTGTTTTGCATGATGGTCTCCCTCAATGGGTTTTGGCGATGTCTGCGCGGACTTTCGCCACTTCGCTGGCGCTGACCGCCGCCCCGCTATTGCCCCAACCGCTGCGCACGAAGGTGGCGATGTCGGCCACTTGCTGGTCGCTGAGCACACCCGCGAAGGCCGGCATGGTGAAGGGATGAACGCCTTTGACTTCAGCGGTCTTTCCCCCCGCCAGAATCACATGGATCAAGTTGAGTGCATCTCGCGACTCCACCGTGGGGTTGCCCGCCATGGCCGGAAACACGCCTGCGGCACCTTCTCCATCGTTCTGGTGACAGACCGCGCAATACTGCGCATAGGCCAGAGAGCCAGCGGAATGCAGGTCCGGTTGCGGCACGGGTGCGACCGGCTGTGGCGCCTTGGGCTTGTTCGGGTCGGCAGGCAATGATTTGAGATAAATCGCCACCGCCTGCAGATCGGCGTCGGTCCAGTACTGCGAGCTGTGGTGGATGACCTCGGTCATGCTGCCCACCGCCGCGCCGCTGCTGTTGCGCCCGGTCTTGAGCAGTTGCACGATGTCGGCCACGCTCCAGTTCCCCAGACCGCCCACGTCATTGCCGCGCAGATTCCTGGCGTACCAGCTTTCAATCTTGGCGCCCGAGAGAAATAGCGAGCCATCAGGGCCGCTGGCGCTCAGCGCCTTTTCCTGCATGCCGATGCCGCGCGGGGTGTGGCAGGCGCCGCAGTGACCCAGACCCTCCGTCAAATAAGCGCCGCGATTCCATTGCGCGCTTTGTTTCGGGTCGGGCCGATAGACGTGATCCTCAGAGACGTACATCCAGTTCCAGATCGCCAACGGCCAACGGATGGTCAACGGCCAGATCATGGTGGGCGGCTTGTTGGGCTGCGCCACAGGCTTCACGCCCTGCATGAAATAGGCATAAAGCGCCTTCATGTCTTCGGGTGTGACTTTGGCATATGACGGATAGGGCATGGCCGGATAAAGATATTTCCCGCCGGGCGCGACCCCATGACGCACTGCACGATCAAAATCCTCAAAAGAGTATTTGCCGATGCCATAAGTCGGATCGGGGGTGATATTGCTCGAATAAATCGTGCCTACCGGCAGCGGCATCGGAAAACCGCCCGCAAACGGCTTTCCGCCCTGTACCGCGTGACAGGCGATACAGTCTCCGAGCTTGGCCACATAAGCGCCCCGTTCGATTTCCTGCTGTGAAAACTGAGGAGCGGCCTGCGCCAAGCCGATTCCGCCGAATATCAATAGAAACCCAGATACATAAAAAAATCTGGATTTTTTATTTGTGACTTTCATGTGACCACCTCCATATATCCCGCATTTTGTGCAATGCAGCAGTTATGGAAGTAGCTTAATGCGGCGTTTGTTTATTTTTTTGATACAGCGCAAGAGATGTAAGGGTTGTAACTTTTAGCGATGCTGCGGCGCAGCGGGCGGGGCAATGGCGCCATCGCTGGGCCGCAGATCGGAGCCGAGCACTTCGCGTTCGTCGAACACGAAGCAGCCGCCCTGGTAGTGCGCGTCTCCGACCTGCTCGAAGTATTTGAGGATGCCGCCTTCGAGTTGATAGACCCGCTCGATGCCTGCTTCCTGCATCAGCAACGCGGCTTTTTCGCAGCGGATGCCGCCAGTGCAGAAGGTCACTACGGTCTGCCCGGCGAAGTCGGCGGCGTGCTCTTCGACGGCGGAGGCGAATTCGCTGAATTTGCCGATGCGAAAGTCCACGCAGTCGGCAAAGCTGCCGAGATCGCGCTCGAAAGCATTGCGGGTGTCGAGCAGCACGACCGGGCGGCCTTCGTCGTCGCATCCGGCGTCGAGCCAGGCCCGCAGGCGTTCGGGCGTCACCGCGGGGGCGCGCCCGGCTTCGGGGCGGATCTGCGGGCGGTTCAGGGTGATGATCTCGCGTTTGATTTTCACCTTCATGCGCTTGAAGGGCTGAGCTGCGGAGAGCGATTCCTTCGGGCAGAGATCGGCCAGCCGGGCGTCGGCGCGCAGGGTGGTCATCACAGCGTCGATGGCGCCGCGCGATCCGGCGAGAAACAGGTTGATGCCCTCGGGCGCAAGCAGGATGGTGCCCTTGAGTTGCAGGGCTTCGCACTGCGCCGCCAGCCGCACCTGCAGCGCGGGCAGGTCGTCGAGGCCGACGAACTTGTAGCAAGAGATATTGACCACGGCGGGCGCGGCGCACGGAGGTGATGTCATCATGGTGAGGAATTATCCGGCTGTGCCATCATGCGGCCTGCAACCCCGACCCGCCGACCATGCCCCAATCCGCCCGCCCCAATCAATTCGCCCTGCTGGGCCAGCGCCGCTTCGCGCCGTTTTTCTGGACGCAGTTTGGCGGCGCGGGCAACGACAACCTGTTCAAGTTCGCCTTCACTGTAATGGTGGCTTACCGGGCCGAAGCCGCATCAGCCTTGTCCACCGGGCTGATGGTCAACCTCATCGCGGCGCTCTACATCCTGCCCTTTGTATTGTTCTCGGCCACCAGCGGGCAACTGGCCGACAAGTACGACAAGGCCGCGCTGATGCGCCGGGTGAAGACCCTGGAGATCGCCATCATGCTGCTGGCGCTGTGGGGCTTCGTCACCGCCAACATCCCGGCGCTGCTGGCCTGTACCTTC
>CALBRU010000101.1 GCA_937927695.1 uncultured Thiomonas sp.
TCGTAGCGGATGTTGATGTTGTTGTTGGTGCCGAATTTGCCCTGGAAAAAGGACAGCGTGTTGCCGACCGTGAGTGCGTGTTCGGCTTGTGCGGTGCAAACACCCCCCAGAGTAAGCAGGGTGGTGATGAGGGTGGGACGAAGGGCCATGTTGGATCTCGCGCGAGGAGGACTGAGGGAAATGGAACGGCCAGGAAAAGCCGATGTGTAGAGACGTGGGAAAGTGTCACACAAAACTCAAACTTGATCCTTGTCGAATCGCAAACCGGCGTGTCGAGACCCATCCAGCACGTTGGCGCGAGACATGCCTGCGCGTCAATAAAGCGCTGGTATTCTGGCGCCCGTCCTGTTTTTCATTCTCCGAGCCCGAAACATGAGCGCATCCCCCCCAGATCTTCCCCCGCAACGTTCTGAATCGTCTGCTCAACCTGGGGCGTGGGAGCGGCAGGTGCTGGAAAAACTGGTGCTCGAGGTCGTGAACGAAAAACGACGGGCGCGGCGCTGGTCGATTTTTTTCCGCTTCGTCCTGCTCGGCATCGTGGCGCTCATCTTGTTCGGCGGCATGATCGCCGAGTTCGGTAGCAGCACCGCCACCGGGCCGCATACGGCGCTGATCGAGCTCAACGGCGAGATCTCCATCGGCTCGCAGGCCAGTGCCGACAACATCAATGCGGCCTTGCAGGATGCGTTTTCAAGCCCGGACACGCGCGGCGTCATCCTGCGCATCAACAGCCCGGGCGGCAGCCCGGTGCAGGCGAGCCAGATTTTTGCAGAGATCGAGCGGCTTCGCGCCAAATACAACAAGCCGGTGTACGCCGTCTGCGAAGAGGTGTGCGCCTCCGGCGCGTACTACGTGGCGGCGGCGGCGAATGACATTTATGTGAATCCGGCCAGTCTGGTGGGCTCCATCGGCGTGTTGATGGACGGCTTCGGCTTTTCCGGCCTGATGGACAAGCTCGGCGTGACGCGTCGCTTGCTCACCGCGGGCGCCAACAAGGGGTTCATGGATCCCTTCACGCCCATGCCCGAGGACCAGAAAACCTACGCACTGGGCATGCTGGAGCAGATTCACAAGCAGTTCATCGCGGCGGTGGAAAAAGGTCGCGGAGCGCGATTGAAAGTGAATGACGAGACCTTCTCCGGCCTGGTGTGGACGGGCGAATCTGCCGTGAAACAAGGCCTGGCCGACGGCTACGGCGATGTCGACCAGATCGCGCGCGACAAGCTCAAAGCGCCGGAAATCGTCGATTACACCGTGCAGGAAAATGTGGCCGAACGTCTGGCCAAGCGTTTTGGCGCCTCGCTGGGCATGGGCGCGGTGCGCGAACTCTCAAACTTGGGCTGGTCCTTGCGCTGATCTGGAATTCAGCGCTCGCGCGAGCACATCGAAACCGCTCAGGCGCAGCATGTCGCACAGGTCGATCAGGGGCAGGCCGATCAAGGCGGTCGGATCGTCGCTGCGCATATGCTTGAGCAGCGCAGGGCCGAGCGATTCCGAACGGGCGCTGCCCGCGCAGTCGTAGGGCGCGTCCAGCGTCAGATAGGTTTCGATTTCAGCCGGGCTCAGCGCCCGGAATCGCACTTCGGTGGGGCAGTTGCGCACTTGTACGCCGCCCTCTGGGTCGATGACGCAAACTGCGGTGTGGAACACGGCGTCACGCCCACTGAGTCGCTGCAACTGAGCGACCGCAGCCGCATGGGAGCCGGGTTTGCCGAGCGCTTCCTCACCCAGCATGCACACCTGATCGGAGCCGATCACCCAGTAGCCTGGCGCGGTGCGCGCCACCGCGGCGGCCTTTTCAGCCGCCAGCCGCAGCGCCAGATCGAGCGCAGACTCATGGACTCTGCGGGTTTCGTCCACCTCGGGTGCGCGGCTTGAAAAAGGCACGCGCAGGCGTCGGAGCAACTCAGCGCGATAGCGCGAGGTGGACGCGAGAACCAGAACGGGATCAGCCGACAAGGTCATCAATGCTTGCCGAAGAACCGGCCATGCAGCCATGCGCCGATGAGTATGCCCGCGATGCTCAGCAGCAGCGGCCAGTTGCCCACCCCCAGGCCAGCAATGGCCGGGCCCGGACACACGCCGCTCAGCCCCCAGCCCACGCCAAATATCGCGGCACCGATGAGAGTTCGCGCGTCCAAATGCGAGGGGTGTTTGCCGAACACCACCCCAAAGACCGGCCGCTTCATCAGTCGGGGCAGCAGGTGGTAGGCGATGAAGGTCACGCCGGCAGCGCCTCCCATCACCAGCAGCAGGCCGAGATTCTTGAGCAGCAGAAACTGCAGAATGGCCTCGGGCTTGACCATGGTGGACAGCGCCAGACCGAAACCGAACAAGGCCCCGGCGAACAAGGCCGAAAGCATCACTGCAAAAGGAGGAACGCGCTGCATTTCAGAACCCTCCCAAGGCGCGGACCACATGCGCCGTGACGATGGCGGTGCACAAAAAAATGATCACCGCGAGAATGGAAGGCAACTGCCCAGACCCGACGCCGCAGATGCCGTGCCCCGAGGTGCAGCCCCCGCCCATGCGGGCGCCAAACCCGCCGACGATGCCGCCGACGAACAACTGCCACAGCGGCACTTGGGTCACGAAGCCTTCGCCATGCCCGAGGGTGTAGGTGAACACCACAGCGCCGACGATCAGGCCCAGGCCGTACATCAAGCGCCAGTTACGGGTCGAAATGAATTTTTCGTGTTGAAAAAACGGGTGACGCGATACCAGCGACCAAACCGCGGTGTAAGCGGTACTGATGCCGCCGATCAGGCCAGTCAGCCAGAACAGCACGCTGACGCCCAGCCCGATGAAAATGCCGCCATAAAGAAAAGGCTCCCAACCCAGGGGGAACCACTGCGCAATACTGTTCATCAATCTCATCCTGTTTTGGTGGGTCGAAGTGATATGGATCACTTTTTTGCATACTCCGTAGTGTAGGAGAGGGACTGCACGCTGTCTCGGCGAGATGTTGCAGCCGGTAAACTTAGGTGATGTCCCAACAGCACTCCACAACCCCTCCTAACTCCGGGTCGATGCCGCCCCGTGCGCTGACCTTGTTCGACTTCGCCCGTTCCGGCGGAGAACTGCACGGACGGGTGTCGCTGACGGAACTGCCCCGCCTGAGCGAATTGTTGTCGAGCACGCAAGGGCCTCCAGTGCAATGGGCGCTAAAGGGTTTTCAGCGCGAACGGATCGGCATGCGCCCGCAGGCCATGGTGACTTTGCAATTGTGTGGGGCGCTTCCTCTGATCTGCCAGCGCTGTCTGCAGGCCATGCAATATGCGGTTGACGAAACCGCCGATTTTCGATTGGTGGCCGAAGAACCGGAACTGACTCAGGCCGAAATCGAGGCCGAAGACGAGGCGCTGCCTGCGGTCCATCCCGTGGACGTTCTGAGCCTCATCGAGGACCAACTCATCCTCGCCCTGCCCATTGTGCCCATGCATGACGTCTGCCCGCAGCGTGATGCGCCTGAGCCGACGACTTCGCGTATCGAGGAGGCGCCTGTCGAGGAACGACAGCACCCTTTCGCCAATCTGCGAGATCTGCTAGGCGGCGCAAAAAAGAATCGGTAGAAGACTGTGTCGCGGGGTGAAGCCGTCGCATATAATGATTGGCTTTTTCACAGGGGATTGCCATGGCCGTCCAGCAAAACAAGAAATCACCTTCGAAGCGTGGCATGCACCGTGCCCACCAGTTTCTGAGCGCGCCGCCGCTGGCGGTTGAGCCGACTACGGGCGAGACGCATCTGCGCCACCACATCAGCCCGAACGGTTTTTACCGTGGGCGTAAAGTGGTCAAGACCAAATCTGACGAGTAAGCGCTTGCCTTTGCGCACCATGCGTCGCCTGCAAGTGCGGGGCGATAGTTTGTCATGCGTGCCCGCAAAGGGGTCTTCGATGCTGGCGCCCGCTGTGTCATGAGTTCCGCTCTGGCCGTCGATTTGATGGGCGGAGACCATGGTCCGAAAGTGACCCTGCCAG
>CALBRU010000102.1 GCA_937927695.1 uncultured Thiomonas sp.
ATCGTGTACTCCAGCCTGTTCACCGGCGTGCACGGCAACTACCTGCGCGGCTCGATCGCCGCCGCCGGGCTCGATCCCGACCATCTGCCCGAGGGCGATCCGAGCAAGATGGATTTCGCCGCCGCCATTGGCGGGGCCAAAGCCTGGAAAGACATCTGGGGCTGCGGCCAGGGCATAGGGGCCGTGGGCCGGGTGCAGCCCGCAGCAGACCTGGTGGCCCAACTGCAGCGGGAATACGAAGCCGCGAAAATTCGGATGTGCAGTCGCTGACGCTCCGACAGCTCGCCTATAGTGGTGAAGTCCGAAGCACGAATCTGGAGACCCCCTATGCGTGCACATCATCATCACCCGCAGGCCCAGCCTGAGGCGCCGTCACTTCCCAACGTCGAGCAACTCGCCGGGGCGCGCACGTTTGCCGAGTTTTATCCGCTGTATCTGGCTGAGCACCGCCAGCCGCTCACCCGCAGGCTGCATTTCGTCGGCTCGACCCTGGCGCTGATCTGCCTGTTTTTTCTCATCTTCACCGCCAACCCATGGTGGCTGCTCGCGGCTGTCATCTGCGGCTACGCCTTTGCCTGGGCCGCCCATTTTTTTGTCGAACACAACCGCCCGGCGACGTTCAAGCGCCCGCTGTTCAGCTTGATGGGCGACTGGGTGATGTGGTGGCAGATGCTGACGAATCGGCTGTGAGGGGCGGTTCTGATAGCAGTTGGCCCAGGCTCCAGTCGCGCTCTTCATCGCTGAGCATGTGGCCGAGCAGGGCCGAGGTGTGAGCAGCGCGCTTTTTATCGAGCAGCAGCGCGTCGATCAATGGCCCAAGGGGCGTGGCCTCGGGGTTGCAGAGCAGCGCCCAGCGCGAGGGGCTGCGGGGTTTGGCGGTGACCTTGCCGATCCAGCCCAGACGTTCCAGCACGGTGAGCAGGTCTTGCAATTGCAGGGGATCGATGCGCAGGCGCTTGGAGAGTTGGTCGGCGGGCAGGCCGCAATCGGGCGCCAGGCGCGCGCCGTGGAGCAGCTTGAGCACTTGCACTGCGTTGAGAAACTCGGCGCCGGCATAGCCGTCCAGCCGGATCGCGCGCACGCGCAGCGAGGGCAGATAAGCCGCAATCATGGCGCCGACCAGCACGGCGATCCAGCTGAAGTAGATCCACAACAGCAGCAGGGGCAGGGCCGCGAAAGTGCCGTAAACCGCGGTGTAGGTGGTGACGCTGGAGAAATACCAGGCCAGCGCCCGCCCGCCCAGACTGAAAGCCAGCGCGGCGACGAATCCGCCAATGAGCGCATCGCGCCAGCGCACTTCGGTGTTGGGAATGAAGCGGAACAGCGCCGCCAGTGCCACGGCCATGACGGCCCACGAAGCAAAGCTCAGCAAGGCGCTGGCGCCGCCGGGCAGGTGATGCAGCAAGCCGCGGTGCGCGCCAGCCACAAAGCTCATCAGACCGATGCTGGCGCCCAGCACCAGCGGCCCGAGGGTGAAACCGGCCCAGTAGAGCAGCACGCGCTGCGCCAGCGAACGGGGCCGCGGGGTGCGCCAGATGGCGTTGAGCGCACGGTCAACGGTCAGCATCATCGAAGTGGCGGTGACGATGAGAAAAACCACGCTGACCACTCCGAGGCTCTTGGCCTTGGCGGCGAAATCGCTGAGGTAGTGATACACCTTGTCAGAGATGCCATCGGGCAGCATGGTTTGCGCCAGATG
>CALBRU010000103.1 GCA_937927695.1 uncultured Thiomonas sp.
GTTGATGGCGACGATGACCTTGCTGTCCTTCATGCCGGCCAGGTGCTGGATGGCGCCGGAAATGCCCACGGCCACATAGAGTTGCGGCGCGACGATCTTGCCGGTTTGCCCCACCTGCCAGTCGTTGGGGGCATAGCCCGCATCGACCGCAGCGCGGCTGGCGCCCATTGCGGCGCCAAGCCTGTCGGCCAGCGGGGTCATCACGGCCTCGAAGTTTTCCTTGCTGCCCAGGCCGCGTCCGCCGGAGACGACGATCTTCGCTGCGGTGAGTTCCGGCCGCTCGCTCTTGGTGGTTTCGCGTCCGACCAGGCTGGACAGCCCAGAATCGGCCACTGCATCAACGCTGCTCACCTCCGCCGTGCCGCCCGTCGCAGCCACCGGGTCGAAGCCCGTGGTGCGCACGGTAATGACCTTGATCTTGTCCGCGCTCTGCACCGTGGCAATGGCGTTGCCGGCGTAGATGGGGCGGTCAAAAGTATCGGGGCTGTGCACATGAATGATGTCGGACACCTGCGCCACATCGAGCAGGGCCGCCACGCGCGGGGCGATGTTTTTGCCGAAGGCCGTGGCCGGCGCCAGGATGTGGCTGTAGGACGGCGCCAAAGCCAGCACTTGCGCAGCGCCAGCTTCCGCCAGGCCCGCGCCGAGTTGGAGCGCGTCGGCGCACAACACCTTGCTCACGCCGACAGCTTGCGCGGCCGCCTGGGCAACCGCTGCGCAGTTTTGCCCGGCAACGAGCACATGCACTTGCGGATCGCACAGCAGCGCCGCAGCAATGGTGTTGAGGGTGGAGGGTTTGAGAACCTGGTTGTCGTGTTCGGCAATGACGAGTGCGGTCATGAAAAAATCCTCGAATGGGTTGCTTGCGAAAAGCCGCTCAGGAAAGGCAGATCAGATGACCTTGGCCTCGGTCTTCAGACGGGCGACCAGCGTGGCGACATCGGGCACCTTCACGCCCGCGCCGCGCTTGGGCGGCTCGGCGACCTTCAGCGTTTTGAGTCGCGGGCTCACATCCACGCCCAGTTCTTCCGGCTTGAGGGTATCAATCGGCTTTTTCTTCGCCTTCATGATGTTGGGCAGAGTGACGTAGCGCGGCTCGTTCAAGCGCAGGTCGGTGGTGATGACGGCGGGCAGCTTGACCGCAATCGTCTCTAGTCCGCCATCCACCTCGCGGGTGACTTTCGCCTGCGTGCCGTCGAGTTCGACCTTGGACGCAAAGGTGGCCTGCGACCAGCCCATCAGTGCAGCCAGCATCTGCCCGGTCTGGTTGGAGTCGTCATCGATGGCCTGTTTGCCCAGAATGACCAGCTGCGCGCCCTCTTTCTCGACCACGGCCTTGAGCAGCTTGGCTACGGCCAGGGGCTGCAACTCAGCCTCGCTTTCCACCAGCACGCCCCGGTCGGCGCCGATCGCCATGGCCGTGCGCAGGGTCTCGCCGCAGGCGGCCACACCACAACTCACTGCGACGATTTCGGTCGCTGCGCCCTTTTCCTTGAGTCGCACCGCCTCTTCCACGGCGATCTCGTCAAACGGGTTCATGCTCATCTTCACACCGGCGGTGTCGATGCCGCTGCCATCCGATTTGACCCGCACCTTGACGTTGTAATCAACCACGCGCTTGACCGCGACCAGCACTTTCATGCAATTGCTCCAGTAGGGTTTGTTGTGTGGGGTCAGTATAGGCAGCGCCCTGATCTGAAAGGGCTGACCGACCCATAATAGAACGACCGTTCGTTTTTGGCAGTGTAACGACTCACGAGGCCGCAAATCAAGCCCTGTACAAAGGGCCCATTACCTATGGCTGAATCAAGAAGGGCCGGGACAAATCCCTACAGATCAATCGCCTCGCGGGAATGCGCCTGTGCGCGCAAGGCGTATTTCTGGATCTTGCCGGTGGAAGTTTTGGGCACCTCGCCAAACACCACTTTGCGCGGCGTTTTGAAGCCTGCGAGGTGAGCTTTGCAGAACGCGATGATTTCTTCTTCGGTCGCCGTTCGGCCTTGCTTGAGTTCGACAAACGCGCAGGGAGTCTCGCCCCATTTCGGATCGGGCATGGCCACCACGGCAGCCACCAGCACCGCGGGGTGACGGTAAAGCACGTCTTCGACTTCGATGCTGGAGATGTTTTCCCCGCCAGAAATGATGACGTCTTTGCTGCGATCCTTGATCTTGATGTAGCCATCGGGATCGACCACGGCGAGGTCGCCGCTATGAAACCAGCCGCCATGAAAGGCCTGTTCGGTCGCCTCGGGATTGCCCAGATAGCCTTTCATCATGATGTTGCCGCGAAACATGATTTCGCCCAGAGTTTGCCCATCGTGCGGCACTTCTTCCAGGGTGTCCGAGTTCCTCACGGTCGCGGCATTCTGCAGGTGATAACGCACGCCCTGCCGCGCATTCAAACGCGCGCGCTCGCGCAGCGGCAGTTCAGTCCAGGACTCCTGTTTGGCGCAAACCGTCGCCGGGCCATACACCTCGGTGAGGCCGTAGGTGTGAGTCAGGTCGAAGCCCATGGCTTCGAGCCCCTCGATCAGTGCCGCGGGTGGCGCGGCGCCGGCCACCATGGCCCGCACCGCGTGGTGAATGCCGGCTTTCATCTCGACGGGCGCATTGACCAGCAGATTGTGGACGATCGGCGCGCCGCAGTAATGCGTCACTCCCGCGCTTCGGATGCGATCGAAAATGGCCTGCGCCTCGACCTTGCGCAGGCAGACGTTGACCCCGGCCCGCGCGGCCACCGTCCACGGAAAGCACCAGCCGTTGCAATGGAACATGGGCAGGGTCCACAGATAGACCGGATGCTTGGGCATGTCCCATTCGAGAATATTGGACACCGCATTCACATACGCGCCGCGATGGGAGTACACCACGCCCTTGGGTTTGCCGGTGGTGCCGGAGGTGTAATTCAGGGAGATCGAATCCCACTCGTCGGCCACATCGGGCAATGCCTCGCTCGCCAGACCTTCGGCGAGCAGCGCCTCATAATTCAGCGCGCCGATGCCTTGGCCGCCGGGCACGAACTCCGGATCGGGCACGTCGATCACCAGCGGCGGCGCCAGACCCTGCTCCACCGCGAGCGTCACAGCCCGCTGCATCACGACCGCCAGTTCGGGATCGACCAGCACGGCCTTGGCGCCGCCATGAAGCAGCATGTAGGCCAGCGCCTCGGCGTCGAGTCGGGTGTTGAGGGTGTTGAGCACCAGCCCGGCCATGGGCACGCCGAAATGCGCTTCCACCATGGTCGGCACATTGGGCAGCATGACCGCCACCACATCCCCGCGCTTCAAGCCCCGTCGCACCAGGGCCGATGCCAGCCTTCGGCAACGCTCGCGCGTCTGCGCCCAGTTGCGCTGCAGGCTACCGTGGAGGACGGCCAGGCGCTGCGGATAGAGATCGGCGGCATGATCCAGAAAGATCAGCGGCGTGAGTGGTGCGTGGTTGGCGCGATTGGGGGTGAGGTCAGCGTCTTGCATATCGGTCTCCTTGTTTCGACAACATGCTGCAGCAGACGCCTTTCGCAGACCTTGCGTGAGAGCCTGCCTCGCTATTGGCGCTCTGCAGCCTGCGCGGCTGGCTCCTTGCCCGGCGCCCACTGCAAAACCCGCTGCGGAAACGGAATCTCGATCCCGTTTTTTTTCAGTGCATGCCAGATGGCGAGATTGACCTGGCCGCGCACGCCCAGCGTGCCGTTTTCCGGGTCGGCAATCCAGTAGCCCACGGTAATGTTGATCGCGCTGTCGCCAAACGCATCGAGCACCGCACTCGGGCCGGGGCTGTGCAGCACGCGAGGCACAGACTGCGCCGCCTCTTTGATGAGCTCCAGCGCCTTTTCAACGTCGGTGTCGTAAGACACGCCCACCGTCGTCGAGAGCCAGACGTTGGGGTCGTTATACGAGAGGTTTTCTATGCGGTTGGCGATCAGCATTTCGTTGGGCACGATGGAGTCCGTGCCCCCGGCGCTGCGCACCAGGGTGTAACGGGTCTTGATGTCGATGATCTGGCCCTGAAAAGTTTCCACCCGCACGTTGTCGCCCACGCGCAGACTGCGCTCGAGCAGAATGACAAAGCCCGAGACGTAGTTGGCTGCGATTTTCTGCAAACAGATCGGAAGAGCGTCGTGTAGGGAAAGAGTGTAGATCTCGGTGGT
>CALBRU010000104.1 GCA_937927695.1 uncultured Thiomonas sp.
GACCATGACCGCCCCCCAAGCCGCCCCCTGCATGCTGCAAGCCTGGCAGTTCGCCGAGGCCGAGTTGCGTGGTTTTCTGCGCCACCAGCTGCACGATGCCGACGCGGCGGATGACCTGCTGCACGAGGTGTTTCTCAAGGCCATGCGGCAAGGCGGGCGGTTCTGCCAGATCGACAACGCCCGCGCCTGGCTGTTTCAGGTCGCGCGCAATGCGCTGGTCGATGTGCAGCGCGCAGCGCGCCCGTCTGATCCGCTGCCCGACGATCTGCCCGCCATTGCTGACGATCCGGCCCCGGTCGAAGCACTGGCCGACTGCCTTCCGATTGCACTGGCTAGCCTGTCCGTCGAAGATCGCGACGCCATCGAGCAGTGCGAACTCGGGGGACTGTCTCAGGTTGAATACGCCGAGCTGCGCGGGTTGAAGTTGCCCACGGCCAAGTCACGCATCCAGCGCGCCCGCACCCGGCTGCGCGCCGCGCTGGTGGCGCATTGCGGCGTACGCTTTGACGCACAGACCGGCGCGGTGTGCTGTCACGTTCCGCGCGACTGCGGCGCAAAGCCGCAAGACTGACTTCGGCGGGCGAGCCTCGCTGTGAGGCGTATCTCCGGATAAACCCGTAGAAATCGCAAAAACGGTCTATCGCCCTGCATCCTTTTCCACGCCCTTGCGTCTTCAAGGCGAGTTCCCCATTTTCAGGACCCGTCGCCATGAACACCCAAGTGCAACCCTCCCCTGGCGCCGCAGCCAAGGCTCCCGCCTGGCGCGCCTGGACCCTGCCCGTGCTGTACGTCGTGGGTTGGCTGGTGCTTTACACCCAGTTGGAGCCCGCCACCGACGCCTTCATGCGCTGGCTGTCGGCCGCCACCGGCCTGGCCGCCACCAGCCACCTCTATGGCGCGGCGAGCTTTTTCGCCTTTGAAGTGCCCAAGGTGCTGATGCTGCTGGCGCTCATCGTCTTTGTGGTCGGCGTGATCCAGACCTTCTTCACCCCGGAGAAGACCCGCGCCATCCTCGCGGGCAAACGTCAGGGCGTGGGCAATGTGTTGGCGGCCAGCCTGGGCATCGTCACGCCGTTCTGCTCGTGCTCGGCGGTGCCGCTGTTCATCGGTTTTCTCACCGCGGGCGTGCCGCTGGGCGTGACCTTTTCGTTTCTGGTGTCAGCGCCCATGGTCAACGAGGTGGCGCTGGCGCTGCTGTTTGGCCTGTTCGGCTGGAAGATCGCCGCAATCTACCTCGGCCTGGGGCTCGCCGTGGCCATCATCGCCGGGCTGGTGATCGGCCGCATGAACCCGGTCAAGCTGGTGGAAGCCTGGGTGTTCGACATTCCGGCGGTGAGCAACGCAGAGGGCGCGCTGGGCTGGGACGCCCGCTTCGCCCAGGGCTGGAAGCATGTGCGCGACATCGTGCTCAAGGTCGCGCCCTACATCATCGCCGGCGTGGGCGTGGGCGCGTGGATCCATGGCTATGTGCCGCAGGACTTCATGGCGCATCTCATGGGCAAGGGCAACTGGTGGTCGGTGCCGCTGGCGGTGCTGATCGGCGTGCCGATGTATTCCAACGCGGCGGGCATCATCCCCGTGGTGCAGGCGCTGCTGGGCAAGGGCGCGGCGCTGGGCACGACGCTGGCGTTCATGATGGCGGTCACCGCGCTGTCCTTGCCCGAATTCATGATTCTCAAGAAGGTGATGAAACCCAGACTGATCGCGCTGTTCGCCGGTGTGGTGGCGGTAGGCATCATCATCGTGGGCTATGTGTTCAACGCGGTGATGTGACGCGCTTTCACATCCATTTCTCACATCTTTTTTTATCGAGGAGCACCATGATCCATATAAAAATCCTCGGCACGGGCTGTGCCAGTTGCAGAACCACGCAAAAGCTGGTTGAAGAAGTGATTGCCGCCAAAGGCGTGCAGGCGCAGGTGGAAAAAATCGAAGACATCCCTTCGATCATGCAATACGGCGTGATGCGCACCCCCGGCGTGGTGATCGACGGCAAGGTGGTGCACAGCGGCGGCATTCCCAGCCGCGCGATGGTCGAGAGCTGGATCAGCGCCTGAGCCTTTTTCATACACGGACAACTTCATGAACAAAACCTTCATTGCTTTGACCTTGGCGGCAGCCAGCACCTTTGCCGCCAACGCCCAGGCCGACTCGGCCACCTGGACGCAGAAAATCATCACCCCGGAGACGGCGCTCAAGGCGGCGCAGGCGGCCAAGGCCGAATGCGTCAAGCGCGGCTGGCAAGTGGCGGTGGCCGTGACCGACCCGTCGGGGCTGCCGTTGGTCCTGCTGCGCGACCGCTTTGCCGGCTGGCACACCGTGGCAGCGGCTGAAGGCAAGGCGCGCACCGCGGCGAGCTGGCGCGAATCCACCAGCTCGGTGGCGGAGCGGGTGAACAAACCCGGCTCTGCCGAACAAGCCATCAAGAATCTGCCCGGCGTGGTGATGATCGGCGGAGGCATGCCAATCGATGCGGCCGGACAGATGGTGGGCGCCATCGGCGTGTCGGGGGCGCCGGGCGGCGCCAACGATGACCTCTGCGCCAAAGCCGGGCTGGATGCCATCGAGGGCGATCTGGCGTTTTGAGCCTCCGCGCCAGGGCGACACCACGGTGTTTAGTGGGCGTCAGTGGGCGCCGCCCTGGGCGCCTCGTCAACATCGCAAGCAGGCACAACGCACGGCGTCGCATCGTTTGTCTGAAGGGCGCGGTTGCGCGCAGTGCACCCTTCGTTACACCTGCCGCAGCATCTTTCTGACTCCTCATCCGTCAACTTCCATGAGACACCAATTGGCGGCGTCTCGACCGATCCACCACTCAGGAGCTTTGAACAT
>CALBRU010000105.1 GCA_937927695.1 uncultured Thiomonas sp.
CAAATTTTGCAACCAAGTCTTCGCGTTTCTTTTCGCGGTTGATCAGGGACAGTTTCGCCATGATGATTCTTCAGTTCTTGAAAGGGAAGCGGAACGCGGCAAGCAAGGCCTTGCACTCCTCGTCGGTTTTCGCCGTCGTGGTCACGCTGATATTCAGACCGCGCAGCGCATCGATCTTGTCGTACTCGATTTCCGGGAAGATGATCTGCTCTTTGACCCCGATGTTGTAGTTACCACGACCGTCGAAAGCACGCGCGGAGATGCCGCGAAAATCGCGCACGCGCGGCAGGGCAATGGTCACAAAACGATCGAGGAAGTCGTACATCCGACCACCACGCAAGGTCACCATGCAACCGATCGGCAGATCTTCGCGGATTTTGAACCCGGCAATCGCTTTGCGCGACCTGGTCACAACCGGCTTTTGGCCCGCGATCTTGGTGAGATCACCCACCGCGTGCTCCATCACTTTTTTATCAGCCACCGCCTCGGACACGCCCATATTGAGCGTTACCTTGGTCAGGCGGGGCACTTCCATGACCGACTTGTAGCCAAACTTGGCCATCAATTCGGGCACGACTTTATCTTTGTAAATCGTCTGCAGGCGCGACATAAATCCTCCGGTCAGCCCTTGATCTGCTCGCCACTGGATTTGAAGACGCGCACTTTGGCGCCATCACCCAGGGTCTTGAAGCCGACGCGATCCGCCTTGCCGGTCGCGGGGTTGTAAATAGCCACATTGCTTTGATGAATCGCCAGGTCGCGGGACACCACACCACCCGCCTCGCCCTTCATCGGATTGGGGCGCACATTCTTTTTGACCGTATGCACACCCTCGACCACGATATGGTCGGCATCCACGCGCGCCGCCACTTTGCCGCGGCGACCTTTGTCGCTGCCCGCAATGACAATCACTTCGTCATCTTTGCGAATCTTGTTCATCACAAATCCTTTTACGACAGCTCAGAGCAGGGCTCAAAGAACCTCAGGCGCCAGAGACACGATCTTCATGAAGCGCTCGGTGCGCAGTTCACGCGTCACCGGGCCGAAAATGCGCGTACCGATGGGCTCGAGTTTGGCATTGAGCAGCACGGCCGCATTGCCATCGAACTTGATCAAGGAGCCGTCCGCACGGCGAACACCCTTGGCGGTACGTACCACGACGGCACTGTAAACCTCACCCTTTTTCACGCGACCGCGTGGGGCAGCTTCTTTGATGCTGACCTTGATGATGTCGCCCACGCCGGCGTAGCGGCGCTTAGAGCCGCCCAGCACCTTGATGCACATGACGGATTTGGCGCCCGTGTTGTCGGCGACATCCAGTCTGGATTGCGTCTGAATCATGTAATTTCCTTCACCCAACTTAGTCGCACAAAAAATGCGCCAGTCTTGGCTCCCTGGTGCGGGAATTGATCTGTGTTGCTCAGTTTTCTTTATCAGCCACCGTGCGCAAACTAGAGGCGTCGCACGTATCAGCTGACTTCACGCCCATCTGCGCCCCCTCAAAGAGCAGCAAAACGGCGAAGCATTAAATTGTGCAAGGGAGTAAAGCCGTTGTCAACCCCTTTTTCGTGACCTTGCACCTTTGTGCTCAAGAGCGTTTGGTTGCGCGGCCGCCCCGGCATGCGGCAGCACTGATGAGAGAAGCCGCAAGCAATACGGCAGCGTAATCCCAGATCGAACCTTCGCGAAGCAATCCGCTCCCCACCAGCACGAGATGCAGCAGCAGGGCGCCCGTCGCCGCCCAAGACGCTCGACGACCCCAACAGGCGGCACAGCCGCCTCCTCCCCAGGCCAGGTGCGCCAATGCTCCGGTCAGAGCGCCCACAAACAAGGGCATGAGGCTCGTCTGGATCAGCCACGATAAAAAAATGGACAGCATGAAAATTCTTGAAGAAATTGTGCAGTCTCAACGTCAACAATGCGCGAAGCCTGCTGTTTGCACCGATGCACCGGGTCGTTTAATGGTGGACAATGTCATCTTTGAAGGCCTCAAGCGCATTCTTGGTTTGATCAAGATCAGTCGCTCAAAGTCGCGACAGTTCTTAAAATCACGATCTGATTATGTTGCTCGCTGCCATCGGACTCAATCACCAAACCGCACCCGTCGGGGTACGCGAGCGGCTGGCGTTTTCTGCCGATACCTTGGTAGACGCTCTTCAACGGCTGAAGGTGAACATGCTGGACGGGCGCCGAAATGGCCCCATCGAAGCGGCCATTCTATCGACCTGCAACCGTACCGAAATTTACTGCGCGGCAGAAAGCGATCCGCGCGATGCACTGCTGCACTGGCTGTCCACCGAGCGCCAGGTGCAGTTCGATGATCTGGCCGACCATAGTTATCGCCTGGTACAAGACGGTACCGTTCGACACGCGTTCCGTGTGGCCAGCGGCCTGGACTCCATGGTGCTCGGCGAGCCGCAGATTTTGGGGCAGATGAAGGAAGCGGTGCGGGTCGCCTCGGATTCGGGCGCTCTGGGCAGCACGCTCAACCAGATGTTTCAGCGAACTTTTTCTGTGGCCAAAGAGGTGCGCACCAATACGGAAATCGGCGCTCACTCGGTCAGCATGGCCGCAGCCAGCGTGCACCTGGCGCAGACTGTGTTCGAGAGCCTTCAGGATTGTCGCGTGCTGTTCATCGGCGCGGGCGACATGATCGAACTCGTGGCTACGCATTTTTCCGCGCACCAGCCCAAGAGCATGGTGATCGCCAATCGCACCGTGGAGCGTGGCGCCCATCTGGCACAGCGCTTCGGGGCGGAAGCCATTCGGCTGACCGATGTACCGCAGCGTCTGGGCGAATTTGATGTGGTGGTGACCAGCACCGCCAGCAGCCTGCCGATCATCGGTCTGGGCGCGGTTGAACGCAGCATCAAACAGCGGCGGCACAAACCCATGGTCATGGTCGATCTGGCCGTGCCGCGCGACATCGAACCCGAGGTCGCGCAACTGCGCGATGTCTATCTCTACTCGGTCGACGATCTGTCTGCCTTGGTGCGCAGCAATACGGAAAAGCGCCAGGCCGCAATCGAACAGGCCGAGGCCATCATCGAAAACCGGGTGCATGGTTTTCTCGAATGGCTTGATCTGCGTTCGCAGGTTCCTCTCATTCAACGACTGCAGTCGCAAAGCGAACAATGGCAGACGCATGAGGTTGAACGCGCCCGACGTCTGCTGGCTCGGGGCGAGTCGCCCGAGGCCGTGCTGGATGCACTTGCTCGGGGCCTGTCGCACAAATTCCTGCACGGCGCCTTCACCGCGCTGCACCAGGGCGATCCGTCTCATCGCCAAGTCGTGGCGCAGGCGGTCGAACGGGTGTTTCTGTGCCCGCACCGGCGCGATTGCGACTCCCCCTCTGACTCGCAGGTCTAGCGCGTCCTCAACGCCCTCCAATTTCGGCGCTTCTTTTTTCAGCGCCTTCGGTTTACCGCCCGCGCACCCAGGCGCGGCTGTTCCAAATCCCCCATGAAACCTTCCCTGCTGGACAAACTGGAGCAGATGCAACGCCGCTCCAGCGAGCTTGACGCCTTGCTTGCCGCACCCGATTGCACGGCGGATCTACAGCGCTACCGCGACATGACGCGGGAACTGGCTGAGCTGCAAGCCGTGGTCGGGCTGTATGTGCAATACAAGGCAAAAACAGAAGACCTGTCGCAGGCGGAATCGTTGCTGAGCGACCCCGACATGAAGGAGCTGGCGCAGCAGGAAATTCAGGATGCACGCGCTGCCCTTGACGCGCTTGAAGCCCAGCTTCAGGTTGCCTTGTTGCCACGCGACCCGGACGATAGCCGCAACGTGTTCGTGGAAATCCGGGCCGGGACAGGGGGTGAAGAATCTGCGCTGTTCGCCGCCGACTTGCTGCGCATGTATGCGCGCTATGCTGAGCGCAAGCGCTGGACGACCGAAGTGATCAGCGAGAGCCCGAGCGATCTCGGCGGATACAAGGAAGTGATTCTGCGCGTCGCGGGCGAAGGCGCCTACGGTCTGCTGAAATATGAATCGGGCGGCCACCGCGTGCAGCGCGTGCCCAAGACCGAGACGCAGGGACGCATTCATACCAGTGCGGCAACCGTGGCCGTGATGCCCGAGGTGGATGAGGCTCAGGCGATCCAGATCAATCCTTCCGACTTGCGTATCGACACCTTTCGCGCCTCGGGTGCGGGCGGGCAGCACATCAACAAGACCGATTCGGCCATTCGCATCACTCACCTGCCCACCGGGCTGGTCGTGGAGTGTCAGGAGGAGCGCTCACAGCACCGCAACAAGGCGCGCGCGCTGTCGGTACTGGCCGCGCGTCTGGCCGAGCGGGAACGACAGGCCCGGCAGGCAGAGGAAGCGGCCACCCGCAAAAGCCTGGTGGGCAGCGGCGACCGCTCCGACCGCATCCGCACCTACAACTTTCCGCAGGGCCGGGTCAGCGAGCACCGCATCAACCTCACCCTCTACAAAATCGACGCCATCCTGGACGGCGACCTCGATGAACTGCTCACCGCCCTGCGCACCGAAGATCAGGCCGCGCAACTGGCGGCCTTGGGAGCATGAGATGACAGCGCCGCGCGATCTGGCCGCTTGGGTGCGAACCTGCGGCCTGCCCCGGCTGGAAGCACAGGCCCTCATCGAGGCTGTGCTCGGCTGGAGTCGGGCCCAGCAAGCCGCACATCCCGAACGTCTGCTTGACACGGCAGAACTGGCCCGGCTGCACGCGCTGGCGACGCGTCTGCTACGCGGCGAGCCGCTGGCCTATGTGCTTGGAGAGCGCGAGTTTTTCGGCCTGAGTTTCGAAGTAACCCCCGCTGTGCTCATTCCCCGCCCGGATACCGAATTGTTGGTGGAACTCGCCCTGCGCCATCTCGACGCCCTGCCCGCCACCCACGCGCCCACGGTGCTCGATATGGGCACCGGCAGCGGAGCGATTGCCATCGCCATCGCCCATGCACGCCCGCATATGCAGGTCTGGGCCTTGGACGCCAGCGCTGCCGCGCTCGCCGTGGCGCAAGGCAATGCGCGGCGGCTGCTCGATGCCCGGCGCGCAGGAGGCGAGGTGCGCTTTCTCCAGTCCAACTGGTGGGATGCTCTGCGCCCCCTGGCGGTGACGGTGCGCTTCGACTGCATCGTTTCCAACCCGCCTTACATCGCTGAGCACGACCCGCACCTATCCGCCTTGCGCCATGAACCCGCCCTCGCGCTGACCGGCCAGCACCCCAACCCGGATGGACTGGGCGATCTGCGCCAGATCATTGCGCAGGCCGACTGGTTTTTGCGGAACGACGGCTGTCTGCTGCTGGAGCATGGCTACGATCAGGCGGCGGCCGTGCGCGATTTGCTGGAGGCTCAGAGGTATCGCAAGGTGTTCAGCGCACGCGATCTGGCCGGTATCGAACGGGTGAGCGGCGGGATAGTCGAGGCAGATTGCGGCGATTCTCGAAATAGGCCCCCGTCCGCAAAAAAACTGGCCGCCCTCTAAAATTGTTTGATCGACATCAACCAGGAAATGCCGCCATGTCCAGTGTGCAAGAGCAAATTGATCAAATCGTCAAGAACAACGACGTAGTGCTGTTCATGAAAGGCTCGCCGCAATTCCCCATGTGCGGTTTTTCGGGGCGCGCGGTGCAGTTGCTCAAGTCGTGCGGCGTCAGCCAGCTCAAGGCTGTGGACGTGCTACAGGACGAAGCCATTCGCCAGGGTATCAAGGAATACGCCAACTGGCCCACCATCCCTCAGCTTTACGTCAAGGGCGAATTCGTCGGCGGCTCGGACATCATGGCTGAGATGGCGCAAAGCGGCGAGCTGCAAGCTCTGCTGGGTGGCCTGAAATAAGCGCGCATTCGTTTGACTCGCATTCGCTCGACGCCCGCCTCCAGCCCGCCGCTCTCATGACCCGGCCAAGACTCATCGTGGCGCTGACCGGGGCGACGGGTATCGTCTATGGCGTGCGACTGCTGCAACATCTGCAGCGGATCGGCGGCGTTGAGACGCATCTGCTGATTTCCGCCGCCGGCGTGCTCAACCTCAAGGTGGAAATGGACCTCGACCGCAGGGCAGTCGAGGCGCTGGCGGACGTGGTGCATCCCGTCGGCGACATCGGCGCGGCCATTGCCAGCGGCTCGTTCTCCTCCCTGGGCATGGTGGTGGCGCCCTGCTCCATGCGCTCTCTGGCAGCCATTGCCCACGGTTTTTGCGACAACCTCATCACCCGCGCGGCGGACGTTTGCCTCAAGGAACGCCGCAAACTGGTGCTGCTGCCGCGCGAGGCGCCACTCAACCTCGCCCATCTGCGCAATATGACCGCCGTCACGGAAATGGGCGGCGTCATTTTCCCGCCCTTGCCCGCCTTCTATCTGCGGCCCGCGAGCATCGAAGCCATGGTCGATGCCAGTCTGGCGCGAGTGCTCGACCAGTTCGCCATCGCCCACGATCTTGGCGAGGAGTGGTCGGGGGTCAGGTCAAGCTGAGCCCGGTGCAGAAGATCGGCGGTTTGTTCAAAATCATTGTGGGGGCTGATGGCCCAAGTCTATAAATAGAGGTTTCACTTGGAGTCCGCCATGAATACACCCATCGTCCCCCGCAAAACCACCGCACGGCCTGCACGCAAGCAGGCCCGTCCAGCGCAGTCAACCCAGCCGCACGCGGACTTGCACAACAAGGTTGCGCAAGGCGACATTCCGCCGCACCTCACGCCCGCTGGCGTGCGCAAATTTGTGATCGATCAAACGCAAGAGGCGGCGCAACAGGCTGAACTGGCCGCGCTCGACACCATCCTCAAAGGCCCGCCGCCTGTAGACCTCCACAACGAAGGCGTGCAAGCCATACTGGAGGGTGACGCACCCGACGATGCCGCGGCCATGCGGGCGGCGCTGGGCATGCCGCCGGGCGAGCCCGCCCTGCAACACACCAGCGATGAGCTTGCCGAAGACTGGCGCAAGGGCGGCTATCCCTACAAATTCAAGATGCTGCGGCGAGATTACGAACGCCAGAAATTCGTGCTGCAAACCGAGTTGCTCAAACTGCAGGCCTGGGTGAAGGAAAGCCGACAGCGCGTGGTCATACTGTTCGAGGGCCGCGACGCTGCGGGCAAGGGCGGCACCATCAAACGGGTGATGGAGCACCTCAACCCCCGTGGTGCGCGCGTGGTGGCGCTCGAAAAACCTAGCGAGGTCGAACGCGGCCAGTGGTATTTCCAGCGCTATGTGCAGCATCTGCCCACGGCCGGCGAGATCGTGCTGTTTGACCGCTCTTGGTACAACCGGGCCGGAGTCGAGCGCGTGATGGGGTTTTGCACCGACGCCGAGTACCACGAATTTTTGCGCCAGGCGCCGGAGTTCGAGCGCAATCTGGTGCGCAGCGGCATTCACCTCATCAAGTTCTGGTTCTCAGTCAGCCAGGACGAGCAGCGCCGCCGCTTCAAGGAGCGGCAGGTGCACCCGCTCAAGCAGTGGAAGCTCTCGCCCATCGACATGGCCTCGCTCGACAAGTGGGACGACTACACCCGCGCCAAAGAGGCCATGTTCTTCCACACCGACACGGCCGATTCCCCCTGGACGGTGGTGAAGTCGAACGACAAGAAGCGCGCGCTGCTCAACGCCATGCGCTACGTGCTGCATTCGCTGCCCTACACCGGCAAGGATGTGACGCGCATCGGCGAGGTGGACAACCTCATCGTCGGTCGCGCCAACTTCATTCACGAGCGCGGTGAGCACGATCTGAGCAAAGGCGAGTACGTCTGATCGCCCTGATCTGATTTCGACTTATGCCCCGCCGAAACGCTGTGCGAACGCGCGCTGCAAAACTGCATCCACCTCCGGCAGGCGCGCACTGAGGCTGGCCAGCATGGCCTCATCGGCTGGGCGCTGCGCGGCAGACCAGGCAGATTGCGGCCAGTAAGCGTCCCAGCGCCAGCGTGCGATGACATGCCAGTGCAGATGCGGCACCATATTGCCCAGGCTGGCGAGGTTGATTTTGTCGGGCGCCAGTGTTTCGCGCAGCGACTGCTCAGCCAGCGCCACCGCGTCCAGGCAGGTCAGACGCTGTAGTGCACTCAAGTCGCTGAACTCGGCCACATGCGCGCTCCACACCACCCGGTAAAACGCAGGAAGCAGGCCGTCGTCTGCCCGTATCAGGCGGAATTCCGCACCGCGCCAGATCAGCCGCCCGCCGTCGGTCTCACAGAGTGCGCAGGCCGTCTTGTTCGACATCGCTCACGCGCGCTGCGCCGCGCCCACCATGATCACCGGCCCAGTCGGCAGGCCTGTGGGCGAGCCACCAGGCGGCTCCACGCTGACGGCAAACGCCTTGGCCTGCGACAGATGCGACTGGGCTGACTTAGAAATGGGGTAGCGGCTCTGCCCCGCCGCCACGACGCCCAAAGAAATGGGGGCGCCCTGAGTGGGCAACAGCCAGAGCTGGTAGCTCTTGCCGCTGGGCGGCGTCATGGCGCCAACGGCCGTCAGAGTCAGCTTGCCGTTCTGCACCGTCACAACGGCGGCCTGCCCGCCCGCACCGAGCATCAACGCCGCCATCTGTACCGGCGCGGCCGTACCACGACCGACCTCCGGGTTCTGCACCAGCACCACGATTGAAAAGGCCACCGCCGCCACGGCCACGCCGCCGAGCCACAGAGACAAGCGCCGCCAGGCCTCAACGCCCCAGGACGTCGACTTGCCAGCCCCCGCATGCTGAGTCGCGCGCGGGGAATCGAGGCGCGCGGTGATGCCCTGCCAGACCGAGTCGGACGGCTGACCGATTTGCGCTGCCGACAGCAAGCCGACATCGAGCCGCGTACGCCAGCCTTGCACCGCCTGGGCAAACTCAGGGCTCTGCTCCAGCAAACGCTGGGCGCGACGCTGCGCCGCAGGACTGAGCCCGCCTGTGAGCCAGTCGGCCGCCAGTCGGTCGAGCAGATCGCTGTTGCGGTAGCGTGCGGGCAGCGTCACCTTGCGCCCTCCCCCAGACAGTCACGCAAAAACAGCACCGCGCGCCGGATCAGCGTTTTCACCGTGCCCAGCGGCAGAGCGCGTTCGCGAGCAACTTCGGCGTGCGACTGCCCCAAGACATAGGCCGCCGCGAGCAGATCACGCTGTCGGGGTTGCAACTGGCCCAAACAATCCTCCATCGGTTGGCCCTGCAAGCGGGCTTCGAGCAGCGCTTCAGGCGTGCGGTGATCCGCGATTTCCGGCGGATCATCCGCCTCATCGCCCTGCAGCGAAACGACATATTGCGCCTCGCGCTTGTTGGCGCGCAGGCGATCGAGACAGGTGTTGCGCACCAGCGCGGAAATCCAGGCCTCCGGGCTGCCCAAAGCAGGCCGGTAGCTTGCGGCCTGATGCCAGACCTTCACATACGCATCCTGCATCGCCTCTTCGGCAAACGACCGGTCTCGCAGCAGCCGCAGGCAGATCGCCCAGGCCCGGTTTTGCGTGGCCGCGTACAACTGGCTGAACGCGTCGCGGTCGGCCAGGGCGGTGTAGGCAAGCAGGGATTGCAGGTCGGGCATGAGCGCAGCGTGGGGGGCAATCCGGCGTTCGCAGCGCCGCCCGATGAAGGCGTGCCACAAAGCAGACGGGTTTGCGGCGGATGTTACCGACATCTCGCCGCACCCGCTGTTCTGAATGCCCCGCGCGATCAGGCGATGAACGCCGCAGGCACCGGGTCTTTGCCCAAGGCGTTGAGCAAAATGGCCCAGTGCATGGTCTCGTCGCCCATGATGCTGGCCGCGGCCTTGGCGAGATCTTTGTTGTGGAATTGCGGCACCGCACCCAGGTAGGCACTGGCTGCGCCCTTTTCCAGCCCGGCGGCGAATTCCAGCACGTCGGCCTGCGATTTGAGCGAGGCCGTGGGGAAGCCGTACTCATCGGGCTTCTTGGCCATGACCGGCGTGCCGCCCAGCTTGCCGATGGTGGACGACAGTACCTCGGCATGCGCCTTGTGCTGTCCCTGGAATTTCACGGCCACGGCGAGCACGGGTTTTTCCAGCAAGCCCGATTCGGCGCCGACCTGATAAGCGGCGATGGCCTGATATTCCAGCCCGAGTGCGACGTTGAGAATGGCGATGTCGTCCGTGGTTGACTTGGACATCGTCCCTGCCCAGCTCGTCACCGGCGCCAGTGCGCTGGAAGCAGCCAGCCCCGCGGCGAACAGGCCGCCGACGCGGAAGAACTGGCGACGGCTGGCGCCCTGCCCGCTGGAATCCTCGGGGGTGGCGGAAGTGGAAAGGGCGGTGTGGGCTGCGGCTTGCGTACGTTGCATGGTGAAACCTCCTGAAAGGGAAAAAACGAGAACAGCGCGGTCTGTGCGGCTGTTGTTCGAATTACGCGCCAGCGGGCAAAACGGATTCAAGCCACGCGATTCATTTATCCCAGATCAAAAGATTGCAATTCCGGCATATCGGACTTGGAAGTTTTTGCGTCTTGTCACTTTTGCAACTGTCTGTATCTGCCACCATGCGTTCCCTGATTGATCCGTTTCGCACACCGATTGGAGTGTTCGTCATGCCGTTTATCCACCGCCTCGCGCCCGCCGCCCGCTTCGGCTTCTGGCTTCATCTGGCCGCTCTCTGCGCGGTTGCGGCCAGCGCCCCGCCCGCCCTGGCTAACTCAGCCTCGTCTGCCCCGCAGTCGGCGATGGCCGAGGTCGACATCCACTCGCCCTACCGCGTGGTGCCCAAAATACCCACCGGCTCGAAAGCCACGGCCGACCACAGCAAGTTCAAAGAACTTCAAGGGCCGTTCAAAAGCGGCCCGGAAGTCACCGCCGCCTGCCTGAGCTGCCACACCGAGGCAGCCAAGCAGATCAAGGGCACCATCCACTGGAAGTGGGAGGAGGTGGAGCAGGAGTCCAAGCGCATCGTCGGCAAGAACAAGGTGATGAACAACTTCTGCGTGTCCACGCCCAGCAACCAGCAGTTCTGCACCGGCTGTCACGTCGGCTACGGCGATGCCAAAAGCGGCGAGTTCGTCGCCTTCAGCAAACGCCCCGATACCGATGTGGAC
>CALBRU010000106.1 GCA_937927695.1 uncultured Thiomonas sp.
GCCGATGATCATCGGCTCGCTTTCCGGGTGGTTGATGTTGTTGGGGATGATGGCACGGCCGCGCGCCACTTCATCGCGCACGAACTCGGGCGTGATGCGCGGCTGAATGTTCGCGCCGAAGCTCTGCCCAGAATGCTGCTTCAACCGCCCCGCATCAAGCATTTCTTCCAGGCGCTGGTTCTCCCGAATGGCGATGAACTCCATCTCGGGCGTGATGATTCCCTTGCGCGCGTAGTGCATCTGGCTGACATTGGCTCCCGCCCTGGCACGGCGCGGCAGGGGCAACTGCGCAAAGCGCACCGCATCCAGACCCGCGTCGGCGTTGTGGCGGCGCGTGGTGTCGGAGCTGAAGGCCGGCAGTCGCTCGGTGTCGCCGCGTTCGGCAATCCACGGAGCGCGCAGCGCGGGCAGGCCGCGCGCCAGGTCGATGCTCACCTGCGGATCGGTGTAGGGCCCGGAAGTGTCATAAACCGCGAAGGGCGGGTTTTTTTCCACGCCAAACACCGCCGGCGTATCGGCCAGCCTGATCTCGCGCATGGGCACGCGAATGTCCGCTCGGCTGCCCTGCACATAAATCTTGCTGGACGCGGCGAAGGGGGTACGGGTGATGCGCTCGGTCAGCTCAGGGGCATCGACCTTGTAGCGGGATTCGGGCAGTGCAGACATGGTTCCTCCGGGGATGGATGAATGCCTGCCGTTGCACCGGCGCCTTGTTCCCTCCGCAGGTTGGAAGCGCACTTGCGGCGCCCTTCCTAGCCCGATCAGGTTCAGCGGATTCTGCGTTACGCAGTCTCAGCCGGGACTTGCACCCGGCGCTCCGACAAGCTTGGGCGCAGTATAGGCGCAGCCCCGCCAACTCGTCCGTTTATGCCGCAATCTGGCCGAAACGGCCGCTGTTGAAGTCTTGCATCGCCTGATGAATTTCGGCTTGCGTGTTCATGACGAACGGACCGTAGCCGACGATGGGATCAAGGATCGGCTCGCCGCTGAGCAGCAGTAGCGTGGCGTCGTCCTCGGCCTCGACCAGCACGCCTTCGCCTTCACGACTGAGCAAGCCGAACTGTGCCGAGCGAACCACCGCATCGTCGTTCACCTTCACCGCGCCATGCAGCACCACCAGCGCCAGCGTGCGCCCCGCAGCGATGTCGAAGCGGGTTTGTGCACCCGCGATGAGCCGCACGTCCCACACGTCCATCGGCGTGAACGTGCGTGCGGGGCCGCGGTGGTCGGCATACGTCCCGGCAATCACACGCACTCGCCCTGCCTCGTCGGGTAAGGCCACGTCGGGAATGTCGGCGTTCAACAAGGTCTGATAGCCGGGCAGCGACATCTTGTCCTTGGCGGGCAGATTGACCCAGAGCTGCACCATCTCCAGCGTGCCGCCTCGCTCGGTGAACGCCTGGGAGTGGAACTCGTCATGCAGGATGCCGCCTGCGGCCGTCATCCACTGCACATCGCCCGGGCCGATATGGCCGCCGGCCCCGGTCGAGTCGCGATGGTCCACCTCGCCCTGATAGACGATGGTCACGGTCTCGAAACCCCGATGCGGGTGTTCGCCCACGCCGCGCGGCTGCGTGCCGGGCGCGAACTGCGTCGGGCCGGCGTAGTCGAGCAGCAGGAAGGGGCTGAGCTGCACGCCATGGCTGCTGTAGCTGAACAGCGAACGCACCGGAAAGCCGTCGCCGACCCAATGCTGGCGCGGGTTGCTGTAAATGCCTTGAAGGGTTTTCACGCTGCTTCTCCTGTAAGCCGGGGCTCAGCCCCGCGATGGCTAAAGAATATGGGTGGAACGATACGTTCGGTAGTCGCAAAATTTGCCTTCATCGTTCTACAAATGAAACAATAAACCGATGCGCGACTTGAATGATCTGTATTACTTTGTCCAGGTAGTGGAACAAGGGGGTTTCGCACCCGCCGGTCGAGCGCTCGGCCTGCCAAAGTCGAAACTGAGCCGCCGGATGGCGCGACTGGAGACGCAACTGGGCGCAAGGCTGATCCAGCGCTCGACCCGCAGCTTCGTGGTTACCGAACTCGGGCAGACTTACTACACCCATTGCAAGGCCATGCTGGTCGAAGCCGATGCGGCGGAAGAAGCCATAGCCCGCACCCACGCCGAGCCCTGCGGCGCCGTGCGCCTGACCTGCCCCGTCGCCCTGCTCGACGCGCAGGTCGGGAGCATGGTCGCGGCCTTCCTGGTGCGCTATCCGCAGGTGCAGTTGCTGCTTGACGCCACCAACCGGCGCGTGGACGTGGTGGCTGAAGGCATCGACGTGGCCCTGCGCGTTCGCCCCTCGCCGCTCGACGACAGCGATCTGGTGCTGCGCACCCTCGCCGAACGGGTGCAGGTGCTGGTGGCCAGTCCCGCCCTTCTCGCCCGCGCGCAGATACCGCAGACCCCAGCCAGCCTGTCTGGGCTGCCCAGCCTGGCTCTGGGCAGCCAGCTCGGCAACACGCAAACATGGGATTTGCACGGCCCTGAAGGCGCTCAGGCCGCGGTTCGGCATCAACCGCGTCTGGTGTCGTCGAGCATGCCCGCGCTGCGCGAAGCGGCCGTGGCGGGGGCGGGCATCGTGCAGCTGCCGTTGATGATGGTGCAGACGCAGCTTGCCAGCGGCCAACTCACGCATGTGCTGCCCGGCTGGGCGCCACGGCCCGAGATCATTCATGCCGTGTTCGCATCGCGCCGCGGTCTGCTGCCCGCAGTGCGGACGCTGCTCGACTTTCTAGCGGAGCAATTCAGCGCAGCGCCGGGAGATCAGGGCCCATAAATGCGGTTTCGCGGCAACACCTGCTGCGCAATCGGGCCACGCAACTGGCGCAGCAGCGCGCGCGCATAGGGCTGGGCAAACTGCCGGTCTTGCGCACTCGCCGCCGCGGGCAATTTGCTCCAGGGCAGCGCCGGGTAGCGGTGATGGGTGGCGTGATAGTTGAAGTGCAGAATCAGCGCCGAGGCCCAGCACGGCAGATCAAGCTGGCGCGCCTGTCGAACATCATCGCCGGGGGCGTGCAGCGGGGTCGCATAGTGATAGGCGTTGTCGGTGAGCGAAATCAGCAGCCCCCGGCCCAGCAGCGCCAGCAGCAGCATCCAGACGTGCGCGCCGTAGAGCCAGACGCTGCAGGCCATCAACGCCAGTGACGCCAAGCTGTCCAGACGCATGGCGCGCAGGGTATCGGGCTTGAGCAGTTGCCGCTCCAGACTCTGCGCCAGCGACGGCAGGCCGGGCTCGGCGGGCAGACGCTGCGCCAGCCGCAGCAGCCAGGCCGACGGCAACCACACCAGCAGCAGTGCAACCACCTCGCTGGCATACAGGCCGATGAGCAGTTGCGGGTAGTAGCGCCAGGCGGCCGCGCCGCGCGTGGTCAAGGCCGGATCGAACACTTCGCTGCGATCGATGGCGGTGCGGTTGAACTGGTGGTGCTTGAGATGCCCAAACCGCAGCACCGGAAACGGCGCCGGAAACCCGATGGCCAGCAGGCGCGAAAGCGCGTCGTTCAGGCGCCGGCCAGGAAGCAGCACGGCGTGGATGCCTTCGTGCAGCAAAGACCAGTAAGAAGTGGTCGCCATCACCACGATCAGCAGACTCCAGCCCAGAGCAGGCAGCGCGGGCAGCAGCAGCGGCAGAACGATCCACAGCCAGCCCGACATCGCCAGCGCCAAGACCACGAGCAACAGATTGAACCGCGCCGGAATGCTGCGAGGGTCGGTTGCCGCGCCGCTCATGTTCACCTCAAGGCGGGCGGCATCTGCGGGCGGTATTGCCGCCGATCGACAAATATCCGCTCATCAGGCTGCGCCTTGGCCACCTTCTTGAGCTCGACCAGCAGGGCCGAGACTTCGCGGTGCGATTCCACCTGTCCCGAAGCCAAAGTCAGCACGCCGAAGGACACGGTGGGAAATCCGAACCACTGCGCTTCGCCTCGGCGGTTGACGGCCTCGTATCCACCGCGCTCACGTTGATCCGCATTGAAAAAGCGCGGCATCTCGGCGGCGAATTCCTGCGGAATGGTCTGCAGACGCTCGACGGCATCGGGCTCGGCGCTCACCACGATGAAATCATCCCCGCCGATGTGGCCAACAAAATCGCCCGGCCGCCCAAAGCGCGCCCGCAGCAGATCGGCCAGCAGCACAATGACCTCGTCGCCGAGCCGGTAGCCAAACACATCGTTGAACGGCTTGAAGTGGTCGATATCGCCATACGCCGCGACGAAAGACTGCCCCGAGGCCAGCAGGCGGTCGATCTGTTCGTTGATGGGCACATTGCCCGGCAGCAGCGTCAGCGGGTTGGCATATCGCGCGGTCTGGATCTGGAATTCGTTGACCAGCCGCAGCAGATCGCCCACCAGCAGCAGGCCGCGATAGTCGCCCTGCTCGGTGACCAGCACACCCTCGGTGGCGTGGCGAAAACTGGCATCGGCGATCAACTGGCTGGCCTGGTGCAGACTGCTGTGCACATCGAGCTTGAGCACATCGGCGCTCATCACCTGGGCGCAGGGTTTGTTGCCCAGCAGGTCGCGTACATGCGGGCGCCAGAGCCGGTCGGCCAGCACATAGCGGTTGAGAATGCCCAGGGCGCGCCCTTTCGCATCGACCACGGGAATCGACATCAGATCGGGCTGGGCGTCGAAGCGGCGCAGCACCTCCTCCAACCTTACTAGCGGCTGCACCGGGGCAATCGGTCGCGCCAGCCCCAGCGCCGACTGCTCCACGCTGCCGCGCGAAGCCAGGGCATACAGCTCGGGCTGAGCCGCTTCGATCAAGCCCCGTTGCGCTGGGCGCATTTCGCGCGACGGCGAGGCAGACGGCCGCTCCAGGACGAAACCCTGCGCCAACTGCACGCCAATTTCGCGCAGCACGCGCAGATCGCGGGCAGACTCCACGCCCTCGGCCACCACCCAGGAACGGCTGGCCTCGGCCATGAGCAACATCGAACGCACGAACGCCGCCTTGATCGCATCATTGGCCAGCCCGGCGCAGAACGCCCGGTCGATCTTGAGATAGCGCGGATGCAGGCGTTGCCAGGCTTCGAAGCGGCCGAAACCCCGCCCCATGTCGTCCAGCGCCAGCGTAAAACCGAGGCGGTGCAGATGTTCGGCCTGCTCCATGCCCACGCCGTCTTTCAGCAAATCATCGCTTTCCAGCAGTTCGAACACGATGCGCGACGGCGGCAAGCCCAGTTTTTGCAACAAATCGAGCGCGGCCGAGCTGCCCAGCCAGCCTGAATCGAGCAAGGTCTGCGTGACGTTGATGAACAGCTGCCCGGGCAGATTCAGCCGGGCGAACGTCTCTAAACTCGTGCGCACGCACAGGGCATCGAGCTCATACAAACGTCCATTCTCCCGCGCGGTCTGAAACAGCGCATCCGGCCGCTCCAGCGGCGAGCCCTGCGGTCCGCGCGCCAGCGCCTCATAGGCGTGAATCGAATGGCCCCGCAGATCGAACACTGGCTGAAACTCCACGCGCAACTCGCCATGCGAAAGCAGCCGGTCGAGCAGGATGGCGAGATAGCCGATCTGGGGTTGTACGAGAGAAAGCATGGGGCGAAGTGCGGGAAAGATGCCTGGTTTTATCGCACCCACATCACAGTTTGATGACAGTCATGGCGATTTCATGTCGGCATGCCGCAGCACAAAGCCCTGCCCTGCAAAAACGAGACAACTCAACCACAATAGGACTCACAGTGCCACCTTGGCCTGCTCCCTGATTCAACTGAAAGTTATCTAAAAGGACATCGAAAATGGCAAAGATTCTTGTTTTGTATTACAGCACCTGGGGTCATGTGGAAACCATGGCGCACGCCGTGGCCGAGGGCGTGCGCAGCGTGCCGGGCTGCAGCGTGGACATCAAGCGCGTGCCCGAAACCATGCCGGCGGAAACCGCTGCTGCCATCCATGCCAAGACCGATCAGGCCGCGCCTATTGCCCAGCCGGCCGACCTGGCGGACTACGACGCGGTGATCTTCGGCACGCCCACGCGCTTCGGCAATATGTGCGGCCAGATGCGCAACTTCCTCGACCAGACCGGCGCACTGTGGCA
>CALBRU010000107.1 GCA_937927695.1 uncultured Thiomonas sp.
GCCGTCGTCGGGCCTGGCACCAGTGTTCGTCAAGCAGGTCATCGAAGTGCTCAAGACCAGCATAGGCGCGGGCACCGCCCTGCTCATCGCCGAGCAGAACGTGGCCTTCCTGGAACTGGCCGACCGCGGCTATCTGCTCGATCACGGCAAGGTGCGGCTCTCGGGCACGCGGGCCGAACTCGAAGCCAGCGACGCGGTACGCGAAACTTACTTCGGGCTGTAAACTCGGCGGCAATGATGCGGCATGTTGTCGCGTCGTTGCCGCCATGTCCTATTTCACCCCCCGGCAAGACGCCTTCAAACAGACCACCTATCGCCGCATCTATCCGCTGCGCGTGGCTGGCATGGGGCTGGGCGGGCTGGCGATTGCCGGGGTGCTGATCGAACAGCACGCGCACCCGTGGCGCTGGGCGCTGATGATCGCAAGCTGCCTGCTGTGGCCACAGATCGCCCTGCTGCGCGCGCGGTTGAGCGCCGACAGCTACCGCGCTGAAAAACACAATCTGCTCATCGACTCGGCCATTGCCGGAATGTGGGTGGCGTTGATGCATTTCAACCTGCTGCCCAGCGTGGTGCTGGTCACCGTCACCACGTTCGACAAACTCAGCAGCGGCATGCGCCGCCTGTGGCTGATCTCGCTGCCGGGGCTGTTTGGCGCCGCGGTGCTCACCGCGTTGATTCTGCGCCCGCCGGTGCAGCTGGAAAGCTCGCTGCTGGTCGTTGCCTGCACCTTGCCCTTGCTGGTGGTGCATACCCTGTCGAGCAGCATCGGCAGCTACCGGCTCATCCGCACCGTGTCGCGGCAGAACAAGTTGCTGGAACAACTGCGCCGCACCGATGCGCAAACCGGGCTGTTCGCCCGCGACCACTGGCAGCAGCAGGCCGACGCCGCGCTGCAGCTTTTTCAGGCCGTGGGGCAACCGGCCTGCCTGCTGATGATCGACGTTGATCACTTCAAGCAGGTGAACGATACCTACGGCCACACGGCCGGAGACGACGCCATCCGCGCGGTGGGGCAACTCATCCGCGACTGCATCCGCGACGAAGACTGCGCCGGTCGCTACGGCGGCGACGAGTTTGCGGTGCTGTGCCAGAACACCGGCCAGCCCGGTGCGCTGGGCATCGCCGAACGTATCCGCGCCGAGTTGCTGACGCTGCGGCTGCCGCATCACCCAAATGTGCGGCTGAGCAGCAGCATTGGCGTAGCCGCTGCTGCCCCGGAATTCAGCAACCTGCAAGCCTGGATGCAAGCCGCCGACGCCGCGCTTTACTCGGCCAAGCACCAAGGGCGCAACCAGGTGGCGAGTCACCCGACTGCTCCTTACGCTGCAGCGCAGGTTCACCCCGCCTGAATCGAAAACCACTGACGGCGGCATTAGTTGGCAATTTACCCGCCGTAAGTCGCATCCACCCCTTCAATTGAGGGGGATGTCCGTTTACATTTCTTGGCATTGATGCGCACTGACCCCGCCCCCATGCCGCACGACGCCCAGATCACGACCGCACCGCAAGCCATTGCCTCGGCACGCGTGCGGCTGTTGCTCGCGACGGTGCCGGTTTCTGCCGTGACCAACGCCTCCGTGGCGCTCATCGCCATGGCGCTTCTGCACGGCGGCGCACCCGCCGGCTTTTATGCGGTCTGGGGTGGCGTGATAATCGGCCTGCAGGCGATTCGGCTGTTGGTCTGGCTGATCTGGCGCGGGGCGTCGGCCGAAGACCTTCGTCCGGTGCAGCGCTCGCTGCGGCTGCGCGTGCTGCGGGCCGCGTCCTGGGTCACCGGGATGAGTTGGGGCGCGATTCCTGCCGCCCTCTTTCCCGCAACCCCCGTCGAGCAGTCGTTCGTGGCCTTCTTCCTGGCCGGGGTGAGCGGGGCTGCGGTAGCGGGTCTGGCTTTCGATGCCTGGGCTTCCGGGCTGTTTGTCGTCTCGGTCATCGTGCCGCTGGCGCTGCGCCTGATGGGGGTGCAGACCTCTTTGTCCACGGCGATGGCGGCCATGGTCTGCATCTATCTGCTCTACCTCGGCGTGGCCATACGCCGCGGACAGCTCCAGTTCCTGCAACTGCTCGACTGGCGCACGCGGGCCGAAACCGCGCGCGCGCGCACCGCGCGGCAAGCCCAGCTCAACGCCCTGCTGGCCGAGGCCAACCAGCTTGGCACCAGTGCGCCCAACGCCGCAGCGCTCTATGCCGCGATCTGCCGCACCTACGCGGCGCTGGACGGCCAGGCGCCGCTGAGCATTGTGCAGCGCGACCCTGTCACAGGGGGTTTCGAGATCGCCGCGCAGTCCAGCCCGAACTCCAGCCCGGTGCCGATGGACGTGCTGGACACCTCGCTGCTCGGCACCGCCTGGGGCCAGAACCGCCCGCAGTTCCAGGGCGATGGCCGCACGCTGGACGCCTGCATCCCGCTGCATGAGCAAGGGCAGGTGTGCGCCTTGCTGCGCGTGGTCTGCGCCAACGCGGCTGAGCGCGCCCCTTGCGAGATGGACGACAGCCTGCGCGACTGGCTGCTCAATCTGGCCGCCAGCGTGGATCGCGGGCTGCAAGCCATCAGCCAGCGTGAGCGCATCAACCGGCTGCAAAACCTCTACCGCGCCCTGATCAGCGAAGGCGAAGTGGTGCTGCAGTCGCGCAGCGCGGAAGAGATGCTGCAGCGCACCTGCGACACCCTCGCCACCGACACCCAGTTCCATGCCGCCTGGCTGGCGCGGCCGGACGACAGCGGCGCCTTCCGCGTGCTGGCGCGCGCAGGCGAAGGCGCCCTGCAGCTCGATCACTTTCGCGTGCATCTGAATGACGCCAACCGCGTGCCCCTGGTGCTGCGCGTCTGGGATACCCAGACCCTGCAGGTCTGCAACGATCTGCTCCGCGACCCGGACATGCAGCCCTGGAACTCCTCACTGTCGCGCTATCGCTGGCATGCCGCCCTGGCCGCCCCCGTACGGCGCGGCGGCGCGCTGTGGGGTGTGCTGGTGTTCACCTCGCCGCAGGCGCAGGCCTTCGACGAGCAGACCATCGCCCTGTGCGAGCAGGTCGCGGCCCTGCTGGGCTACGGACTTGACGAGCTCGACGTGAAAGAGCGGCTGAGCCATCTACAGCGCGTCGAAGCCCACCGCGCACGCCACGACACCCTCACCGGCCTGCCCAACCGCTATGCCCTGGAGCAATACCTGCCCGAAGTCATCGCCCGCGCGCGTCGGCAAGGCAGCCTGTTCGCCGTGGGCATGATCGATCTCGACGGCTTCAAGCTGATCAACGACACTTGGGGCCACAGCGCAGGCGACCGCGTGCTGCGCGAACTCACCCGCCGCCTGCAGGCCGTGCAGCGCCAGACCGATTTCCTGGTGCGCCTGGGCGGAGACGAATTCGTCGTGGTGATGGAAGACATCAACCCGCTCGAAGTCCAGAGCGGCTATGCCAACAGCGTGCAGCGCCTGCGACAAGCCGTAGCCGCCCCGTTCGACATTGCGCCGAATGTGCAACTACCTATCGACATGAGCATCGGCATCTCCGCATACCCATTTGACGCGCAGGATGCCGACACCCTGATGCGGCTGGCCGACAAGGCCATGTACGCGGCCAAAGGCCACAAATACTCTGCTTCATGAGGTTCCGGGCGACAAGAAAACATGGGGCAGCCCGACGATTCCTTGAGAGTACAAAAAAACGCGCCCGTCAGGGCGCGTGAATGAGTGCAAACTTAATCAGAGAGTTGGAATCAGCACCTTGTTGATCACATGAATCACCCCATTGCTTGCCAGCACATCGGTGGCAATGATGTCGGCTGGTGTGCTGGTGGTATCGGTAATCGTCGGCGGCGTACCTTGGTTAATGGTGATGTCCTGTCCTGCCAGCGTAGCAATGGGGGTACCGAAAGGAATTTGCGACGCCAACACCTTTTTGTCCAAGACATGATAGAGAAGCACAGTCTTGAGCTGATCGGTTGTCAAACCCGTGGGCGCGGCTGCAAATGCTTCATTCGTCGGCGCAAATACGGTAAAGGGGCCTGCTCCGCTGAGCGCGCCTTGCAGATTGGTCGCCACTACCGCGTTGACGAGGCTTGTAAACAGTGGATTGACCTGAGCCATCTGCACCACATTGAGCACGCCGGGCGGAATCAGCACTTTGTCGATGACATGAATCACGCCGTTTGAAGCGCCAACGTCGGGCTGCGTCACATTCGCTTTAGTCAGCGCCGCATCGGTGATTTGAGCCCCGCTCGTCGTACTGATCGCTAGCGTGGCGGGCTGATTCTTATAGCTGTAGAGCGTCTGCTGAGTCGCCCCTCCAGCGGCCAAATTCTGGGAATTTTTCACTCCAGAGAGGACGTGATAGAGCAAAATATCCTTCAAAGTGGCCGCGGGCAAGGCGTCGACCATCGCGGTAGCACTGGCAAAACCCAACTCGGTCGCCAGGTTCGTAAACGCCTGATTGGTGGGCGCGAATACAGTCAGATTCGCGTTGGGCGCATTCAGGGTATCGACCAACCCGGCTTTGGAGGCGGCTGCCACCAAAGCAGTGAAACCTTGTTGCTGCGCGACCTGCGCAATGGTGCCTGGCGAACTGCCGCCATCTCCTCCACAAGCCGCAAGACTGAGTGCTGCACCCAGCGCGGCAAACCATTTGATCCATCTGTTCATCACACTCTCCTTTGCATCCGGGGGGGGGTGGAAAATCGGCGGTAACACGCCGATACGGATGTTGCTTGAAAGCGAATAACCTCGACAAATAAATGGTTTTGTCTAGGACAAACTACTTCACCAGCGGCCTGATGGTGGTGAAGCCCCCATCCACCGCGATGCACTGGCCGGTGATGCGGCTGGCGGACTCTGACAGCAGAAAGGCCATGACTTCGGCGATTTGCTCGGCCGTCTGCACCCCGCCCAGCGGATATTGCTTGCCCGCGCCTTCTCGCATGGCGGCCACTTTGAGCAAGCCCGCGGTCAAGGGCGTATCGGTCATGCCGGGCGCCACAGCGTTGACGCGCAGGCCGATCGGCGCGTAGGTCGCCGCTGCGCTGCGCACGAGTCCTTCCACGCCCGCTTTGGCCGCGGCAATGGCTTCGTGGTTGGCCACCCCGATCTGCGCAACGACAGAACTCACCAGCACCGCCGCGCCCGGTTGCTGCGCGGCGCGGCGCGCCTCGATCCACGCGCCGAGCATGCACAGAGCGCTGTCGAGGTTGACGCGCAGCACCTCGCGCCATTGCTGGGCGCTGGTGCGGTGCAACGGCGCGATCAACGTGCTTCCCACGCAATGCGCCAGATGCGACGGCGTCTGGCCCAGTTGCTCCGCGCACTGCGCAATGGCCTGCGCCGCGCCCTCGGGCGTAGTGACATCCGCGGCAATTCGCACGCTGGACGGCACATCGGCCAGCGCCGTCGCATCGCGCCCAACGGCGGCGACACGCCAACCCTGCGCATGCAACTGCGTACTCAGCGCCCGGCCCATGCCGCCACGCGCACCGGCAATCAAAACAATGGGTTGCTCACTCATGAAACAGGTCTCCTTGAATGCACGATGTCGCTGACAGAATTTGCACACGCGACCAATACGCAGAAAACGACCGGCAACGCTGCGTCGGCTCGGCAAAAGCCGACGGTGGCGTGGCCAGAGCAAGATCGTTCCCGGCTGCGGAAAGATGCGGGTTATGCCAGCCTTGCACCGAACGCGCCGCCTTGAGCGCCTCCAGCAAAGAGGCCGTCGTCCCAAACCAACGCACGGGCGCAAGCGCCTGCATGCGCGCGGCCACAAACTGCCAACGCGCGGCAGACCAAGGCCAGCGCGCATGCCAATCGGCATCGCAAACCGCGACCGGCAGCCTGCCTTCTGGAACCTGCCCCAGCGCCCAGGGATGAATCAGCCAGACATCCCGAGCTGCCACGGCCCGCGCATCCGCTTGCGAAAACCCGCCTGCGGGCGGCTCGCAGAACAAGGCGGGTTCTACCACGCCGAAAAATTCGCCCGGTTCAGCGCCGAGGTCTTGTGGCTGACGCGCAAGCGCATCCAGCCTTTCGTAAGACGCATCGATCACGGTGCCCGGGCTATGCCAGGCAAGAGGCGCGTACTTCGCCACGTTCTCGGCATTGAACACATAGGGTTTGGAGCTGCCCGTGCCCGCCACCCATTGCCAAGACAGGTGGTTGCTGGCGAGATCGCCATCGAGCAGGTGCGCAACCATCCAGTCGGCCCCGGCGCGCCAGTGCACCTTGCGCAAATGCACCGTGTAGGAAGCCAGCCACATGCGCGCGTGGTTGTGCAGATAACCCGTGGCATAGAGAGTGCGCACCGCCTGGTCGATCACCGGTACGCCGGTGCGGCCTTCGCGCAGATCCGCAGGCAAGGCTGGGGCGTAAACATGGTCTGGCAGCGGGCCGGGATGCTGCGATTGCAGAATGCCGTTGCCCTCGTGTCGCCAAACCTGCTGAAAAAAGGCGCGCCAACCGAGTTCCTGCAACAGCTTGTCCTGAAGCCCGAGGCCGTAGCGCATCGACAGGTGCTGCACCACGTCGCGCAGACCGAGAAAGCCATGCGTCAAATACGGCGAGAGCCGGGTGACGCGCCCTTCCAGATGGTTGCGGCTGCGGGCATAGTCTGCAGGACGCACCGCAGCGAGGTGGCGCTGCGCAGCCGCAAGGGTCGGCTCGAAAAGCGCCGGTGGTTCGGTTGCCAGAGTCATGCCGCATCCCGGATCGACTGGGCTTGTGCCTGGATACGCGCGCGCTCGTCGGCCGACAACCGCGCCAGATTGCGCACCTGCATCACGGTGCGCGGATTGGCCGCAAGACGCGCCTCGTGCCGCAGCAAAAAGTCCCAGTACAGCGTGGTGTAGGGACAAGCCTTCTCACCCACACGCTGAGCCGGATCAAACCGGCAGGCCGCGCACAGGCTGCCGCCGCTCATGCGCTGAATGTATTTACCGCTGGCGATGTAGGGCTTGCTGGCCATCAGGCCGTCGTCCGCCGCCTGGCTCATCCCCAGGGTGTTGGGCAGTTCCACCCATTCCACCGCATCGACATACACAGCCAAAAACCACTGGTGCACCTGCTGCGGTTGCACCCCGTGCAGCAAGGCATACAGGCCGATGACCATCAGGCGCTGGATGTGATGGGCGTAGCCGTAGCGCAGGGTTTGCGCCAGGGCATCACGCAGGCAGGCCATGTCGGTCTGGCCGGTCCAGAACCAGGCGGGCAACGGCGACTGCGCGTCCAGCGCGTTGCGCTCGGCGTAGCCGGGCATCTGCATCCAGTAAATGCCGCGCACATATTCGCGCCAGCCCAGAATCTGGCGGATAAACCCTTCAGCGCTGTGCAGCGGCGCTTCGCCCTGGCGCCAAGCGCTCTGCGCCGCCTCGACCACTTCGCGCGGATTCAGGAGCTTGAGGTTGAGCGCGGCAGAGAGGTGGGCATGCCAGAGCCAGGGCTCGTTGGGCCAGAGTGCGTCTTGCCACTGGCCGAATTGCGGCAGGCGCTCGCGCATGAAGCGCTCCAGCGCCTGCAAGGCCTGCGACCGCGTCACCGGCCAGGCGAAATCGGCAAGCGTGCCCGGATGACTGGCGAAGCGCTGATTCACCAGTGCGATGACCTCGCGCGTGGTGGCATCTGGTGCAAACTGCGCCGGGCTGGGCACGTGGCCGGGGCCGGACTTGGGAAACGCCTCGCGGTTGTCGGCATCGAAATTCCACTGTCCGCCTGCGGGCTGATCACCCTCCATCAGCACATCGTGTCGCTGACGCATGGCACGGTAGAAAAACTCCATGCGCAACTGTTTGCGGCCTCGGGCGTGCGCGGCAAAGTCGCTGGGCGAAGCGTAGAAGTGCCGGTCTTCGCGCATTTCCAGCGGCACCTCATGGGCAGCCGCCACGGCTTTGATCAGTTCCAGCACCCGCCAGTCGCCGGGCTGGATCATGACCAACTGCGCGGGACGCAGGCGCTGCAAAGCGCGCTGCAGTTCGGCAGCCAGACTGCCCGCGTTGGCCGGGTCGTCCAGGTGGGTGTAGTGCACTGTGAGACCGGCGGCGCGCAGGTCGGCCGCAAAGTGGCGCATCGCGGCCAGAAACAAGGCGATGCGCGGCTTGGAGGACCAGACATGGGTGGACTCTTCCGCCACCTCGGCCATCCACACCGCATCCTGCGCAGGGTCGAACCCGTCGAACGCGCTGGCCTGCGGGTCGAGCTGATCACCCAGCATCAGCACTAAATGGCGCAGCGGCCTCGCAAGATTATGGGTTGTCATGCAACGCTCCAACTTGGCTTTTGGCCTTGCTCCGATTTTTGCGGCAGGCTTGCGAGCAGTAGCGCACCGCCTCCCAGTTTTTCGCCCAGGCGCGACGCCAGCTCATGGGACGACCGCACACCGCGCAAGGTTTGCTGGCCAGAGCCGTCTTGTTCCCCTTGTGACCGCTTGCCGCGGCGCTCATTCGAACAAATCCTGCTGTCGCGATGGCGCGGGTGGCGCGACAGGCTTGCGCGAGCGGGAGCCGCTGGGCGGCAGGCCGCTCTTGCGCGAGCCGTGCCGTTGCTGCACCGCTCGCGCCTCGTCGTTCGCCTGTGGGCTTTGGCGGATGGCGTAGATGCGGTCCTTGGCCTGCTTGACTGCGCTGCGCTCATTGACGATGGGCGGCGGATAGGCCGAAGTCCTCCACTCCGGCACCCACTGCCGGATGAACTCGCCCTGCGGATCGTGGTCGGCCTGCTGCTTGGCCGGGGAATACACGCGCAGGGTGTTGATGCCCGTGGTGCCCGACTGCATTTGCATCTGGCTCCAGTGAATACCCGGCTCGAAATCGAGAAACTGCCGCGCCAGATGCAGCCCCGGCTCGCGCCAGTGCAACCAGAGGTGATAGGCGGCAAAACTCACCAGCATGGCGCGCATGCGAAAGTTGATCCAGCCGGTTGCGTTGAGGCAGCGCATGCAGGCGTCCACCATCGGGAAGCCGGTGTTGCCGCTGCGCCAGGCCTCGAAATATGCGGGGTTGAATTCGGGTTCGCGCAAGCCGTCGTAGGCACGCGCAAAGTTGTGGAACTCGATGCCCGGTTCATCTTCGAGCTTTTGCATGAAGTGGCAATGCCAGCGCAGCCGCCCGGCAAAACCGCGCAGGTGATACGCCATGCTGCGCGCCGACGGCTCGCCGCTGGCCTGCAAGGCGCGGATGCGCTGCTCGGTGGCCTGATGCACTTGCCGCATGGAGAGCGTGCCGAAGGTCAGATACGCGCTCAGGCGCGAGCAGCCCTGCGCTGCCGTGAGCGGGCTGGAAAGATCGCGCCGGTACTGCGCGCCCCGCGTATCCAGAAAGCTATGCAGAGTGCAGAGGGCCGCCGCCGTGTCCGCAGCGGGCGTGGGGCGGGCTGCGGGCAAGCGCAGATCGCGCAAGGCCGGGAAGAAGCCCGCTGCCACCGGCTTGGATGCGTCGCGCAGGCCTTGCGGCACGGGCATCTGCGTTGCATCCATGCGCATTTGCCAGCGGGCCGCCCAACCCGCACGATCACGCAGACGGCGCACCACGCCGTTTTGCGGCCATTCCTGCCAGATCACGCCTTGCTCTCGGCACCAATGCGCCACCCGCTTGTCGCGCGCATAGGTCCAGCCTGGACCAGTCTCTTCATGGCTGAAAAGATGGGTGAAGCGCACCTCGCGACGAATGTCCTCGAACACCTGTGGCACATCGCCCACGCGCACCAACAGCCTGAGCC
>CALBRU010000108.1 GCA_937927695.1 uncultured Thiomonas sp.
TCGGCCGCTGCGCGGCGCTCAAGAAACAGCGCCAGTTCGGCGGCGGCGCAGGCGGCGTCGCGGCGCGCGTTCATCGGCGTGGTGCCGGCGTGGCTGGCCATGCCGATGATTTCGCCCACACAGCGCACGCTGGCGTTGATCGAGGTGACGATGCCCAGCGGCAGGTCGAGCGCATTGAGCACCGGGCCCTGTTCGATGTGCACTTCGACAAAACCGAGGTAACGCGCCGGGTCGCGGCGCAGCGCCGCAATGGCTTGCAGGTCTGCGGGCAGCCCGGCATGTCGCATGGCGTCACGCATGGAGATGCCGTCGCGGTCTTGCTGGTCGAGCCAGGCCGGGTTGAACGCGCCAGTGAGCGCGCCCGAGCCGAGGAAGGTGGCCTTGTAGCGCTGGCCTTCTTCTTCGGCGAAGGCGACGACTTCGAGGCCGAAGGGCAGGCGGCGACCCGCGCGGTGCAGTGCGCGCACGCAGGCCATGGGAATGAAGTGACCGATGCGGCCGTCGTACTTGCCGGCGTTGCGCACGGTGTCGTAATGACTGCCGGTGAGCAGGCGCGGGGCTGCGGGATCGCTGCCTTGGTAGACGCCGACCACATTGCCCACGGCGTCGATGTCCACCGTATCGAAGCCGCATTCGCGCATGGTGGCGGCAATCTCGGCGGCCGCGGCGCGGTGCGCGTCGGTGAGGTAGGTGGTGGTGAGTTCGCCGCGTGCCTTCCAATCAGGTTCGCTGTACTGCGCGAGCTGTTCGCACCAGTCCCACACGCGGTTGCCTTGTTCGGGAATGACGCCGAATTTGTCGTTCAGCCGCAGCTCGGCAATGCGGTGGATCTGGCGCAGGGCCTCGGCAAACTCGAAGTCCGGTGGATTGTCGCTGCGGCGCTCCAGCGTGGCGATGATTTGCGTCCGGCTCAACCCCGCGCCACGCGGCCCGCGTACTGCGAGGATGAAGGGCCAGCCAAAGCGCGCGGTGTACGTGGCGTTCAGCGCGGTGATGCGGTCGAACTCTTCGGGGGTGCAGTGCGACAGGCCGGCGCGCGATTGTTCATCCGTGGACTCGGCTGTGAGCTGGCCCGCCACGGCCGCCTTGCCCGCCAGCTCCGGGTGGGCGCGCATCAGGCCGAGCTGTTCATCGCGGCTGGCCTGGCGCACCGTCTGCACCAGCGCCGCCTTGAGGGCGGCCAGGGTGGCAAAAGGGCGGGCCGCCCAGGTGCGCGCTGCAATCCAAGGCGAGTGTTCATAAACGCCGTCGAGCAGATCGGTGAAAGCCGGTGCCGATGCGGCGTTGAGTTCAGCCAGAGTAGGCATGATCACTCCCAGACAAAAGCCGTGGCCGCATCGAAGGGATGCTCGGCCTGCCAGTGGTGTGCAATGTCGATGCGGCGCGCGATCCACACCCGGTCGTGGCGCTGCACATGGTCGAGAAAGCGTTGCAGCGCACGGATGCGGCCGGGCCTGCCGAGCAGACGCGCGTGCATGCCGATGCTGAGCATCTTCGGCTGCTCTTCACCTTCGGCGTAGAGCGCGTCGAAACTGTCGCGCAGGTAGATGTAGAAGTCTTCGGCCTGCGCAAAGCCCTGGGGCAGGGCAAAGCGCATGTCGTTGCTGTCGAGGGTGTAGGGCACGACCAGATGGGGCGCAAGGCTGCCGTCGGTTTTCCGCACCTGCAGCCAGAAGGGCAGGTCGTCGCCGTAGTAGTCGCTGTCGTAGGCGAAGCCGCCGAAATCGGCCACCAGGCGGCGGGTGTTGGGGCTATCGCGGCCGGTGTACCAGCCCAGCGGACGCACGCCGCAGACGGCTTCAATCGCCTCCATGCCCAGTCGCATGTGCTCGCGCTCGGTGGCTTCGTCGAGGTTCTGGTAGTGAATCCAGCGCCAGCCGTGGCAGGCGATTTCATGGCCCAGTTCCACGCAGGCGCGGGCCAGATCGGGTGTGCGCTGCAAGGCCATGCCCACGCCGAAGACCGTGAGTGGCAAGCCACGGTGCTCGAACTCACGCAGGATGCGCCACACGCCAGCGCGCGAGCCGTATTCATAAATGCTCTCCATGCTGAGGTGCCGCGCCGGAAAGCTGGGCGGCATGAACATTTCAGAGAGGAACTGCTCGCTGCCCGCGTCGCCATGCAGCACGCAGTTCTCGCCGCCTTCTTCGATGTTGAGCACGAACTGCAGCGCCACGCGGGCCTGGCATGGCCACTGGGCCTGGGGCGGGTTGCGGCCGTAGCCGACGAGGTCGCGGGGATAGGGTGGGGTCGACATGATGAACTCGGATGGGTGACTAGGCCGCGTAGCTGCCCAGCGCCTGGGCGAGATCGGCGCTGCTGGTTCTCGGGTGATAGAGCAGACTGCTTTCGGTGGCCAGAAGATGGGCCTCCATCAAAGCCTTGGCCTTGGCAACATCGCGCGATTCCAGGGCCTTGAGGATGTCGACGTGTTCGTCTGAGGAATGCTGCGCCGCGCGCGACGATTGAGACATCAGCGTGATAAGGGCGCAGCGCGAGATCAGTTCCGACAGAATCTGCGCCAGCACCTGGTTGCCGATGCGCTCGGCCATCAGTACATGAAAATCGCCCAAGAGCCGCGTGCGACCCGTCACATCCACCCGGCTGACCACGGCCTGCTCCTGCTTGAGGTGGGCATGCAGTGCGCGAAAATCGCTCGCCACGGCCTTTTTGCAAAACTCCTCGACCAGATGCTGCTCAAGCATGCGACGCACCGCGAACACCTGCTGTGCTTCCTCGACTGAAGGCTGCGAGACAAAGGCGCCCCGGGCCGGCTCCAGCGTGACCAGATGATCGCGCGCGAGTTGGAACAAGGCCTGCCGCACGATGGTGCGCGACACCCCGTAGATCGCCGCAATCTTTTGCTCGGTGAGCTTGGCGCCGGGCGCCAGACGGTGTTCGATGATGGCTGCGGTGATGGCTGCGACGATGATCTGCGTCGAGTCTGGCAGCGGGCTTTCGGCAGCGGCCACCGCACTCATTACCGTTCCAGTTGGGGTTTGTTGGGCCTTCGAGGTTTTTTTGCGGCTTGCTGTCATGGCTTCACTCCTTGCGATGTTCTGGAGTCTGTCGGGTTTGAGGATCGTGGGCTGCAAAAAGCCGCCGCCACATGGCATCCACACCGCCATTTTTCGCCATCCACGCCCCAAGCCCGACAGACTCCTGGGCACGGTGTTTGCTGTCTCCAGGGCGAGTTCACTTGCAGCGTTGGCATTGTTGTGATTCTGTTTGACAATCAATAGCATACAACTTAAATAGCAATTGTATGCAAAAAAGGTAGACCGAAATCAACGAATAGATCGATGACCACAATGGGCGCCTTGACCACACACATTCTCGACACCGCGCATGGACGGCCAGCCGCTGCCGTACAGATCGATCTGTACGCCCAGCAAGGCGCAGAGTGGGTGCTGCTGCGTTCCGTGCAGAGCAATGCAGACGGGCGTTGCGATGCGCCGCTGCTGCAAGGCGCCGATCTGCAGCCCGGAAGATACCGGCTGGTATTCCAGATCGGTGCCTATTTCAGGGCGTTGGGCCTGACCTTGCCGCAGCCGCCTTTTCTCGATCAGATTCCCCTGGAGTTCGGCGTAGCCGATGCGCAGCAGCACTATCACGTGCCCTTGCTGGTGTCGCCCTGGAGTTATTCGACTTACCGCGGCAGCTGATACAGCTTGCCGTTTGAACCAGGATCGCCGCAGCGCAGTGCGCCATTGCAGATGGCACGCGATCCGACAGACTTTCGCAGAGCCTGCCGTGGCGGAAGTCGACTTCATATGACCTTTTAGGAGATGTGATGAGCGACTTGATGACCACCATCCTGCCCTACGCTATGAACTGGGCCGATCTGCTGCTGCGCTGGCTGCACGTCATTGTGGCGATTGCCTGGATTGGTTCTTCGTTTTATTTCGTCTGGCTCGACAACAGCCTGGAAAAACCCACCGACCCGGAGTTGAAGGCCCGAGGCGTGGATGGCGAGTTGTGGGCGGTGCATGGCGGCGGCTTCTACAACCCGCAGAAATACATGGTCGCGCCGAAGAACCTGCCGCAGCATTTGCACTGGTTCTATTGGGAGAGCTATTCCACCTGGCTGTCGGGGTTTGCTCTGCTCTGCGTGCTGTACTTCTATCACGCCGGTATTTTTATCGTCGATCCGCGGGTGTTTGCCTGGAGTTCTCCGAGCCTGGCGGTGGCAGCCATGCTGGGCTTTCTGGTTGTCGGCTGGTTGGTTTACGACGGCATCTGCCGCGTGTTCGGCCAAGGCAAGAGGGGCGACCTCACGGTGGGCATTCTGGTTGCGGTGTATGTGCTCATTGCGGCCTGGTTGGCTTGTCATCTGTTTGCGGGGCGAGCGGCGTTTCTGATCATCGGCGCCATGCTCGGCTCCTCGATGAGCGCCAATGTGTTCTTCTGGATCATCCCCGGTCAGCGCCGGGTGGTGGCGGCCATGCGCGCTGGGCAGACGCCCGACCCGATGGATGGCAAGCGTGGCAAGCAGCGCAGCGTGCACAACACTTACTTCACCTTGCCGGTGCTGTTCGCCATGCTGTCCAACCACTACAGCTTCGTGTATGACGCGCCGAACAACTGGCTGGTGCTGGTGCTTATGATGTTGGCCGGGGCGCTCATCCGCCAGTTCTTCGTGCTCAAACACAAAGGCGCCTGGAAGTGGCAATACTGGATCGTGGGTGGCGGCCTCATTCTGGCAGTGGCTATAGCGCTCGCGCCCAAGCCGCAGCCCTCGCTGGCCAACGCGGCGCCTGTGACGTTCGCGCAGGTGCAGCACATCGTGCAGGAACGCTGCTTGCTCTGCCATGCCGGAGCCGCAGCCAGCAAAGGCGTGCGGCTGGATTCGGCGCCGGACATCGTCAGCCACGCGCAGGCCATTTATCAGCAGGTGGTGGTACTCAAGGCCATGCCGCTGAACAACGCCACGCAGATGACCGATCTGGAGCGTGCCGAAATCGGGCAGTGGATCAAAGACGGCGCCAAGCCCTGATCGCTGGATGCTCATGGGACATACGCCCCGCCCAGGCGCCTGTCTGACTTGGCAAGCCTGCGAGGCAAAAAGGCAGTGCGCAGCGCTCTTGCCAGACCGGTCTGTTATGGTTCACCGCCGATCAATCCATGACGTGAAACCCGCATGCCCCTACTCGTTCTCGACGTTGGCAATACCCGGCTGAAATGGGGTCTGTATGCGCGAGCGCAACGCAACGCGGAGTTGCTCGCCGGTGGGGCCATGCTGCTGGAAGAGGTTGATCAACTCAGCCGAGTGCTGACCAAGCAACCGCGCGCCGAGCGGGTGATCGGTTGCGCCGTGGCCGGTGCAGTGGTCACCGCGCGGGTATGTGCCGAGCTCGATGCGCTTGGGCTGCGCTGCAACTGGATCAGCGCGCAGGCCGCGCAATGCGGTGTGCGCAACAGCTATGCCGTGCCCTCATTGCTGGGTGCGGATCGTTGGGCGGCGCAGCTGGGCGCGCGCCAGCGCGTGCCCGACCGAGCCGCGATGGTCATCAGCGTGGGGACGGCCGTCACTGTCGATTGCCTCAGCCGCGAAGGGGTGTTCATCGGCGGCATCATCCTGCCCGGCTTTGGGTTGATGCTCAAAGCGCTGGAGATGGGCACGGCTGGGCTGCGCGTACCCGAAGGCGACATTGAGGAATTTCCCACCAATACCAGCGATGCCTTGATGACCGGTGGCGCCTTGGCCATTGCGGGCGCGGCGCGGCAGATGCATGCCCGTCTGCAAGCGCGGGAACTGGGCGAGGTGGTTGTGCTGCTGACCGGAGGCGCGGCGCCCAAGCTGCGCGACGCACTGGGACTGCCGCATCAGCATGTCGAACATCTAGTGTTCGAAGGCCTGCTGTGCATTGCGGGGAACCCGCAGCCGCAGACGAATCAAAGCACGTAGCGCGACAGATCCTCGTCGCGGGCGATGTCGCCCAGACGTTCGTTGACCATCGCCGCATCGACTCTCACGGTGCTGTGCTGCGCGCCATCGGCGGGCAACGACACCTCTTCTAGCA
>CALBRU010000109.1 GCA_937927695.1 uncultured Thiomonas sp.
GCGCCCAGCTACGACGAGCTCTACGCCAACGGCCCGCACGACGCCACCGGCGCCTACGAGCGGGGCAACCCCGCGCTGCGCAAGGAGCGCAGCAACAGCGTGGAGCTGGGCGTGAAGGTGGAAAACGCCAGAGCGCGCTATTCCGCCACCGCCTTTCTCACCCGCTACGGCAATTACATCGGGCTGGTTCGCGGGGGCCAAACCGTTGATGGCGATGGAAATCCGATGCCGCTGGACACGCCCGAGTCCCTGCCCGAATTTCTCTACGTCGGCGTGCAGGCGCGCTTCACCGGCATCGAAGCCAGCCTGTTGCAACCCCTGCTCGACCAGGGCGGGCAACGCCTGGATCTCGCCGCACGGCTCGACTGGGTGCGCGCCGACGACCTGACCAACGGCCAGCCGCTGCCGCGCATCGCCCCGCTGCACTTCACTCCGGCGCTGAACTACACCCGCGGCAACTGGAGCGCGCGCGTCGAAGCGCAGATGGCCGCACGGCAAAACCGTGTGCCCAGCAGCGATCTGCTCGGCCCGACTCCTGGGTCTGTGCGCGTCAACGCCAGCTTGACCCAGCGTTTCACCGCGAGCGGCCACACCGGGCTCTGGTTCGTCAAACTGAGCAACCTCCTCGACCAGACGGCTTACAGCGCCAGCGCGATCGACACCCTGCGCCAGCTCGCGCCGCTGCCCGGGCGCGGCGTCGCCGCCGGGGTGCAAATCAGCCTGTGAGCGGCCGTTCAGCGCGCCTGCTTGAGCATGACCTGAATCTGCGCATCCGAGGGCACGCCGATCATCATGTCGGCGCGACCATCGGCTTTGCGCCAGATCACCACCGGCACGCCAAACAGTTTTTCGCTGTCGTAAAGCGCGAGATTGGCCGCCAGCTCGGCGCGCACCTTGGGGGTGATGGACTCCGCCGGCTCGATGCCGCCGCCGGGTTGGCCATTGGCGGCGAAGTCGTAGTCGTTCTCGTTTTTGTGGAACGCCTTGAGCGGATCGGGCGACTGCAGAATGGCCGCCGCCTTGGGCAGGCTGCTGGGGGTGAGCATGCCCAGCGGAATCCAGCGGAACTGCACCCCGTCCTTGCCCACGAAAGCGCGCAGCTTCTTGAACAGCTCATGGCAGAACGGGCAGTTCGGGTCGAAAAAAATGTAGAGCGCGCGCGGCCCCGTACCCTCGGCGATGAACGTGGCCTTGTCGATATTCGCCAGAATGCCCTCGGCCTGCCGGGCGCTTTGTGCCTGGGCGGCAGGCCAAGCAGCCATCAACGGGGCGACCGCCAATACCCGCAACAAATGACGGCGATGAATGGATTGAGGCGAAGGCATGTGGGTCTCCCTGTTGTATGGATGGATCAACAGCGTCAATAATGCCGCAGAATTTCACGCTCAGCACACAGTCCACCATGATGCTCACCCTACCCGCCTCGCATAGCGCCTGGACCCAGCCCAATTTCGGCGCGGTATTGCTGGCCGAGCTGCAACAGACCGGGGCGCTGATCGGCCCGTTGCAGCAAGGCATACGCCGCGGCAGCCACGCTCTGACCGACGACGTCAGCCTGATGGTGCTGCAGCGCAGTGAAGGCGACGACCATCTGCAGGTAAAGGCGGGGCTGAGCTACTTCAGCATCATTCCCGGCTGCGCCTGCGAAGCCGACCCGACGCCGATGAGCGAGCTGCCCGAGTATTTGGAACTGCGCGTCGCCATCCGCCGCACCGATAGCGCGGCCACGCTGGAACTGCTCGACGACTGACGCGCCTGCTCGAGATTCAAGGTGCCAGGCGTTGGCGCTTCCAACGGCCATCGGTCTGCAGCGCATACGCCAGCCGGTCGTGCAGACGGGAGGGACGCCCCTGCCAGAACTCCCAGGCATCGGGAATCAGACGATAGCCGCCCCAGTGCGGCGGACGCGGCGGGCTGATGCCATAGCGCAGACCGAATTCCGCGGCGCGCTTGAGCAGGACGGCGCGCCCGTCGATGGGCTCGCTCTGCGGCGAGGCCCAGGCGCCGATGCGCGAGGTCAGTGGGCGGCTGGCGAAATAGGCGTCCGATTCTTCAGGGCTCACCTTGTCCACCCGCCCTTCGATGCGCACCACGCGCTCGAGCTCCACCCAGTGAAACTGCAGCGCGGCAAAGGCATGCACCGCCAGCTCACGGCCCTTGCGGCTGTGATAGTTGGTGTACCAGACAATGCCACGCGCATCGACGTGTTTGATCAGCACTACGCGGGTGGAGGGGCGGCCGTTTTCGCCCACGGTGGCCAGGGTCATGGCGTTGGGCTCGGGCACCTGTGCGTCCATGGCCTGCTGCAGCCAGTGCTCGAACTGTTTGAACGGATCGGCCTCGGCGTGAGCCTCGTCCAGTTCGGCGCGACTGTAGTCTTTGCGCAAATCGGAAAGTGATTTCATCCAAGGAGTATAGAAATGGAGCCCGACAGGCTCCTTGCAGAGGATGTGACTGAAGTCACAATCATGTATCAAAATTTTTCAATATTGCGTTCGATCAATATCAATCAGCGACCGCGCGCCCACAATTCCGTACCATTTTTCTCAACTATTACCCACCATGTCCACAACTTCCGCACCGCAATCCGCCGAACCGGCGCACGCCAGCAGTTGGCTGGCACACTTCCCTATCACCCTGTTCGCGACCGTCATGGGCACGACCGGTCTGGCCATTGCCTGGCACAAATCGGCGCAGGTGTTCGCCATGCCGCACGGCGTGGGCATCGGCCTGAGCTATGTCGCGCTGGCGCTGTTTGTCTTGCTGCTGCTGGGCTATGGCGCTAAGGCCATACGCTACCCCGGCGAACTCAGGGCCGAACTCAACCACCCGGTGCGCATCAGCTTCTTCCCGGCCATCTCCATCAGCGCGCTGCTGCTGTCCATCGCCTTTTTGCATGTGCAGCCCGTCTGGTCGCAGGCCATGTGGTGGGGCGGCATTACGCTGCATCTGGTGTTCAC
>CALBRU010000110.1 GCA_937927695.1 uncultured Thiomonas sp.
CATCGCACATGGGCCGCACCCGCAAAAATGCTTGCAGGCGACGGCGCAGAGTTTCGGGGTGTGCTGCTCTCGCTGGGCCTACGTATCAGCCCTGCAACCCGCGCCCGGCAGCTTCTCGCAACCTACGTTCAGACTCGCCAGCCCGAAGCCTTGGCGCGGTGCGTGGAGCGTGTTGGCTGGCATGGCCGCGTGTATGTCTTGCCGGATGAAGTGATCGGCCAAGCCAGCGAGCGCCTGATTTTTCAGGCCGAAGTGGCGACCGAGAACACCTTGCGGCAGCGTGGCACCTTGGCGCAGTGGCGTGACCGCGTAGCGTCCTACGCCGTGGGCAACAGCCGCTTGACCTTCGCCATATCGAGCGCCTTCGCGGGCATGGTGTTGCGCCCTGCGGGTGAGGGGGGCGGCGGGTTCCACCTTGTGGGCGCTTCCAGCAGCGGCAAGTCCACCGCGCTGCGCGTGGCTGCGTCGGTGTACGGCCCTGCGAGCTACGCGCAGAACTGGCGCAGCACATCGAACGCCATCGAAGGCACGGCGGCAGCGCACTGTGATCGCACGCTGATCCTTGACGAAATCGCGCAGATCGACGCCCGCGAAGTGGGCGAAGCGGGGTACATGCTTGCCAATGGGCAGGGCAAGGCCCGCGCCAGCCGCACCGGACAGCCGCGCCCCCGGTTGCAATGGTTGTTGATGCTGCTTTCTGCGGGCGAGGTGGGTATTGCGCAGCACATGGCAAGCGTGAACAAAACGGCCCGCGCCGGGCAGGAATTGCGCCTGGTCGATCTGCCCGCCGATGCCGGGGCGAGCATGGGAGTGTTCGAGCGACTGCATGACAAAGACAGCCCGCAAGTGCTGGCGCAATACCTTGGCAAAGCGGCAGACGCCTATCACGGCACCGCAGGCCGCGCCTTCCTGGAACACATCGTCAGCCGCGCCGATACCCTGCGCGACCACCTGCGCCGCGCGCTCGACCGGCTGATTCTGGAGTGGGTTCCCGAAGCCGCAGGCGGCCAAGTGCACCGCGTGGCGCGCCGCTTCGCTGTGGTGGGCGCAGCGGGCGAGCTGGCGACCGCTGCGGGCCTTAGTGGCTGGCCAGAAGGTGAGGCCGAACGCGCCGCGCGCCGCTGCTTTCAAGATTGGTTGGCGACGCGCGGTGGGCTGGGGAACAGCGAAGACCGCCAAATGCTGGCTCAGGTTCGTCGCTTCCTTGAACTGCACGGCGAAGGGCGCTTTACCGACTGGAACCGGGCCGATGACGATCATGCGCCACGAACCTTGAGCCGGGCCGGGTTCCGCAAAGCCGCCAAGGATGCCACAGGGGATGTTGAACACTGGACTTACTACGTCCTGCCTGAGACGTTCAAGGCCGAGGTCTGCGCCGGGTTCGATGTGAAGGCGGTTCTGCGCGTGCTGCGGGATGCCGAACACCTAGCGCCAGACAAGGGCCGACCCTTTGACTGCCGCCCGCGCCTGCCCGGTTTGGGCAAGGCCACGGTCTATTGCATCAAGCCGTCGATCTTCGAAGATGCGGACGATTGACCCCCCCGCCGAAGGCCATTGCGCCGGGCGCGGCGGGGCGCGCGGCAGAGCTTTTTTCGCGCTGCAAACGGCGGGCAACAACACCAAACCAGCACCAGCAAAAGCCCGGCGCTTTTTCTTCTGCGAACGTCAGCGGACAGATTTGTCCTCAGTGTCCTCAGCGTTTTGCGGTTTGTCCTCAGTCCGACTGAGGACAGAAAAACCCTTTCATATCAACACGTTAGAAGCGTTTTTCCGCTTGTCCTCAGTGTCCTCACTTTTTTTATGCAGGAAACCGAAAGTTGCGGCTGCGCAGTGCCCATTTTTCACCCTTGGCAAGTTGCGGCGGGCCGCTTGCCGGGGCCATTTCCCCCCGCCATTTGGAGCCGTCATGAACCGTGAGCAAGCCATCCGATATTTGAAAAAACACCAGCCGAACAGCCGCTGGATTCCGACCGAGCACGCCAGGGGCCGCAAGCTGCCCTTCGATCTCGTCGCCAGCCTTGCCCGGCGCAAGGCCGGGGGGGTATCAAAAGTCTAGGCCGTCCTCTTGGAGACCGTGTGCCCCCGCAGATTTTTGCGTTGCAAAGTTTTGAGGGGGGGGTATCAATCAATGTGCTGCCCTTTTTATTGGAGAAAAACCTCATGAAACTGAACCTGAAAACCGTTGAAAAACTCGATTCCCAGCAATTCCCGGTCAAAGCCGCCGATCACCCGAAAATTCGAGCGCTTCTTGATGAGCGAGACGCCATCTCGTCACGATTGGAAGTTGCGCGGCAAGGGCTGCAAATTTGCTTCGGTGGACTCGACACGTACATAACGCAAAAACCGCGTGCCGAAGAAAATCCGCTGCAACGCGCCCGACGATTTCTTGCAGGCGACAAAAGCGCTGCGGACGGCGGCACCCGATCTCATGCCCTGGATGACCTTCGCCAGGAATACACACAATTCTCGAACGAAGTCGCCCTTCTGGAATCTGCACTCCACAACATCAACCGGGCCATTGAAACTCAGACCCGGCGCGCCACCGCAGAGCGCTTGCAACAGCCGGATTTTCAGCAGGCGTATGCAACGCTTCATGAGGCCATTCAAAACCTGCTCAAAGCCCACCGTGATGGGCTGGCGCTGGCCGAACGCGAGTCCAGCCGGGGGTGGCTGGTGAGCGAAGCCGGTGGTGATCCAACCTGGGCGCACTTGCCGGAGGCGGTTGTGCCCATTCTGGAAGCGCTTGCCGCCGGTGAAGTGCCCTACATCCCCACCCCGCAGATTCGCAATGTTCGGGGGATTCCGGGCCGTCGCTGACAATTCCAGGCACGAAGCGCAAGCCCGGCCAACGCCGTGTCATGCGGATGGTTGGCGCGGCATAAATTGGCCCGGCGCGCAAAAACGACTGAGGACACTGAGGACAAATTTCAAAAACCGCTGCAAACCGCATGAATGCTGGGTTACTGCGGGTTTTGAGAACTGAGGACAAAGTGAGGACAAACTGAGGACACTGAGGACAAATCTCTATCTCTATCTCTATCTTCTACGCCTTGCCTTGCCTGCCGTGCTTCTCTGGAATCAGCCGCGCGAAGGAATTTCTGCCGCGCGCGCCCGGCCCCGGCGCGCATCGTTCAAATGAAGGGAGTTGCAATGAATCAAGAGGAACGCCACATCGCCGCCTTGCAGGCCGCAATGAATGGCTTTTGGGAGATCGCCGCGCTATTGGCGGGCGCAAAGTCGCTGCTCAGCAATGAACCATTGAATGACGAAGGGATTGCTGCGGGCCGCGTGCTCGACGTTGCGCATCGGCTTGCAAACGATCTCGCAGGCGATGCCTGGGAGGCGTTTGAACCGTCAGGGGAGACTTCTCAGGAACCCGAAGCGCTGGCCGAGCAATCGGCCCGATTTCTTGCGCCCCGGCATGACCAGTCATAGCGCTTGAGGCGGACACTGATCTGTGGGGCACTGGCGGGGCACTCAGGGGCAAAAAATGGCAGTTATCCACAGCACGACACAAAACAGAGAATCGCCTAACCCATTGATTGTTTTATTGTTTCGTGTTGCGCTTTGCTGCCAAATATCGCATTCGGGGGACTCTTAATCCGTAGGTCGACAGTTCGAGCCTGTCACAACCCACCAAAACACAAAAAACGGCCCGGAGCAACCCGGGCCGTTTTCATTTTTCGGCCAGCCGCTTTGAGACTTTCAACCGGCGCGGTCTTTGCGCAGAAACTGCGTGATGCCGTAGATCGCGCCGCCAGCCAGGCCCAGTTTCAGAAAGCGACCGAGCAGCAAACGCGACAGACGCCTGCGCAGCAGCATCGAGACGACGGAGCCCATGATGGAGCCGACGTAGGGGTGGCTGCGGGTAAAGCGAAAAAGGCCCAGCAGCGAACTTGCCGGGTTGAGCGCACCGAGCACCGAGCCGGAGAGAGCGGCCTTGATCAACTGCTTTGGCTGCGCCCGCTCGCGAAACTGCTCCGCCGCCTGCACGAACTCGACGCGCTCGACGGCGATGCGCGCCACCAAAAGCTGCTTGCGTACCGAGGCCGGCAACTGCTTGGTGAAGTCGGCTGAAGGCTGAGTCATGGCCATGTGGCGACAGTGCAGGAAGGGAAGCGCGCGGGTCAGGCTCGGGAGCGCCATACTGCGGCGTCTTTGGCCAGTTCGGCGCGGGTGGCGGCGAAGGGCGCAGGGGCATGCCGTATGGCGGCGCGGATGCGGTAGACACCATACGCGGCCACGGCGATGTAAAGCAAACAGAGCAAAGCCAGCACCAACCAGTGGCTGCGATCCCAGAACAGAATGACGAGCAACGCGGTGAGACTGCCCACGGCAAGCAGGCCGAACAGCATGGCCACCGCGCCGAGCACGATCAGCGCTACCAGGCGCTGACGCTCTTCGGCCAGCTCGATGCTGGCGAGCTCGACGCGGCTTTGCAACAGCGCAGCCGCGCTGCTGAGCAAACGCTGACCGGCCGCGCCCAAGCCTTCGGACTGTCCGGGTTGCGCGTCTTTCGCCATGAGCTGACTGAATCAGCGGCTGCGGTTGATCAGCAGGCCCACGGCCAAGCCCAGGGCTGCGGCCATGCCGATGGCTTTCCAGGGATGGTCGTGCACATAGTCGTCGGTGGCCTGTGCGGCGGCCTTGCTGCGCTCGACCACGGCGTCTTGCAGGTCTTGCGCTTTCTCGGCGGCTTGGCGCAGCATTTTCATGCCGCGACGTTGCAGTTCAGCGGCTTGCTCGCCACTGCTGGCTGCAGCCTGTTTGAGCAGATCTTCTGCGTGGTCGATCACGAGCGCGACATCGGACTTGATCTCTTGGACTGACTTGGTCATGGTGGACTCCTGAATGGAAAAAACGTGAAACGCTGCGAAACATGTTAGCCCGCAATGCAGCGCCGCAGTTGACGCGCTGCAAACTCATCCCTCAAGGGCGCAAGGCGGCGATCAGGCGCTGGGGCTGCAAAAACAAGTCGAGTGCGGCGTGAATGTCGGGAGCGATGAGTTGTGCGGCCGCCAGGGTAAGCGCATGGGTGCACTCCGGCCCGAGGACGGCGATGCCCAGGGTGGCGGCTCGCAGCATGTCCACATCGTTGCGTCCGTTGCCCAGGGCGGCCACACCGCCGCCTTCAGCCAGCAGCGTGCGCACGCGAGCGGTTTTGTCGGCGCCGGTGAGCACGACGGCGTGACGTACCGGCAGGCCCGCAAGCGTCTGCGCGACCGTGCCGTAGGTGTCTCCGGTCAGCACCTCGATCTCCAGCACCCGGCTCAGCGCGCTCAGGCGTTCGGCCACACCGTCGATCAGCGCGCCGTTGCAGGCTAGGGTGCCGTTGAAGTCGATCAGCAGGTGGCGCAGAGCCAGCCTGTCAGCGCCGGGAATGGCAACGGCCAGCCCGGGCAAAGCGGCGTGGGCAAGCGTCATGACGACTCCCGGATACGCTGCACCAGCGCGGTGGTCGAACGTCCCTCGACGAAGGGAATGGCTACCGAGCGGCCGCCCCAGGTCTGCACCAGCGCGGTCTCGGCCAGCGCGGCCATGTCGTAATCGCCGCCTTTGACATACACATCAGGTCGCACGCGCTCGATGAGGCTGAGGGGCGTGCGCTCCTCAAACAAGGTGACGAGGCTGACGCTTTCCAGCGCGGCGAGCACGGCGGCGCGGTCGTCCTGCGCGTTGAGCGGGCGCTCCGGACCTTTGCCAAGCAGTCGCACCGAAGCGTCGGAGTTCAGCCCCAGCACCAGGCTGCCCCCCAGCGCGCGGGCGGCGGCCAGGTACACCACATGACCCCGGTGCAGGATGTCAAACACGCCATTGGTGAACACCAGCGGCCGCGCCAAGGCGGCCAGCCGCGTTTCAAGGTGCTCTGAAGCCACGATTTTTTCAAGAAAATGCATGGGGCAAAGCTTAGCGGCTGCGCATGTGGATGGGCTCTGCAGGCGCGTTCACTTTTGTTCACGCCTGCGCCAAACGGAAGTCGATATGATTTTGATCAATCTATTTCCATCCATTCATCGATTGACCTGCATGTCGGGCGCTTCGAGAAAGTGAGTCTGTTGCCGTGACCTCCGCATTGTTCGGCCGACTGCGCCTGTTTTGGCGGAACATCGATCCGATGGTGCCCATGACGCTGGTCGGCGCTGCGGTGGGTTTCATCGCTGCAATCGCGGTAGAGGGATTCCGCCAGGCCATGTACGCGGTCATGCGCCTTTACACCGAACAAGAACATCTCGTGGCCGCCGCCGCGGGGCTGCCGCTCTGGGCACGGGTGGTCATCCCCACAGTAGGCGCCACGCTAGGGGGCTTGATCATGTGGGCCGGACATCGCTGGATCAAGCGTCCGCGCGGGCCGGAATACATGGAGGCGGTGCTGGTGGGCGATGGCCGGTTGCCACTAGGCCCCAACCTCACGCGCACGCTGTCGTCTCTGGTCGGGGTGAGCAGCGGCATCACCATCGGCCGCGAGGGCACCATGATTCAGTTCGCGGCGCTGGTGTCGTCGCTGCTGGGCCGCATCGGCAAGACGGATGCGGCGCACCGTCGCCTCATCGTCGCCTGTGGCGCGGCGGCGGGTTTTGCCGGGGCGTATCACGCGCCGATCGCCGGCACGCTGTTTGTCGCCGAAATCATTCTGGGCGGGCTGGCGCTGCGCGAAATCGCCGCGGTGCTGGTGGCCGCAGTGATGGGCGAACTGACCACGCAGGCGCTGTTCGCCACCGGCCCGCTGTATCTGGCGCACACCATTCCAATGGTGGGTTTCCCTGATCTGGTCGATGCGGTGTTCATCGGCGTGATCGCCGGGCTGCTCGGGCCCGCTTTCCTCTGGCTGCTCGACACGGCACGCAAGCGCTATCAACCGCTGATCAATTTTCTGCCGCTGCGCATGGGGCTGATGGGCCTGCTCATCGGCCTGCTGTCGATGATCCGCCCGGAGGTCTGGGGCAACGGCTACAGCGTGGTGCAATCCATGCTGGTCGATCATTGGGCGCTGTCCACCCTCGTGTTGGTGTTCGTGCTGCGCATCATTGCGGTGACGGCAGCGAGCGCGGCGGGCATTCCGGGTGGCGTGCTCACGCCCACGCTGATGCTCGGCGGCGCCATCGGCCTGATGGTGCAGCACACCCTGCTGCTGAGCGATGCCACGCACGCGCAGGCGCTGTGGGTGCTGGTGGGCATGGGCAGTCTGCTGGCGGCCACAACCCATGCGCCGGCGATGTCGGCCATCATGGTGTTCGAGATCACGCGCAATTACAACGTGGTGCTGGCGGCCATGCCGGCCTGCGTGGTGGCCTCGGTGATCGGCAGCCTGCTGCGCGAGCGCTCGGTGTACGCCGAAGCCCTGGGACTGAAGGAAGGCACCAGCGACCGTACCTCGCTGTTCGACGCCATCACCGGGCGCCAGCACGCTATCTCCAAAGCGCCGGCTGACGACAGCGAAGGGCCGCCGCCGCTCAATCCGCGCAACGTCGAGCATTCGCGCGATTAGGGTTTGGATCAGGAACGGCTCACGCGATGCCGTTCGCGCCAGTCGTGAACGCTATGCGCCAAGTCCGTTAAAGCCGCGGTCACCCGCACGCCCTCGGGCAGACGTTTGCGCAGCGCCGGATTGGAGCCGCCCGCCCACAGCTCGACGGCTCGCGGCAGACGGTCGCGCAGTTCGGCCAGGGCGTCAAACACCTGCGCGGCCTGCAGCAGGGAGGAGAAACTCAGCACCAGCACATCGGCCGAATGCGCCTGGGCGGCCATGAGCATATTGCCCAGAGGGAGCTGCGCGCCAAGCTGAACGCAGCGGCAACCCTCCAGCGCCAGCATGGCTTCGGCCATGAGCAGGCCCAGCACATGCGGCTCCTGCGGCACGGTGGTCATCAACACTTTGGGACGCGACTGCGCCGCTTCGCCCAGTGGAATGGCGTCGATGGCGGTGCGCAGCACGCGCTGGATGATCTCGGAATACAGGTGCTCTTCAAACACCTCCAGTTCGCCGCGCATCCACGCCTGCCCCACGCCGTAATTGAGCGGAGCGACCACTTCAGTGACAAAGCGGCTGATGCCCATGCGCATCGCGTCTTGCAGCAGCGCACGCCGCAACAGTTCGGCATCGTGCCGTTTGAGCAGCACAAGGTAGGCGTGCACTTCGGCGCTCTCCGTCGGGATTTGCTCGCGTCCCGACGCGGCGGCGGCATCTGGCGAAGTTTCGGCCGAGCTGCGGCCGCGCGCCAAGGCATCGAGTTCGTCGATCGGCAGTGCCACAACCTGCGCGGGGCGGTGCCCGTTGTCGAGCAAACGCTTGATGACCCGCAGGCGCTCGACTTGATCGAGCGGATAGAGCCGGTCGCCCGACGCATCGCGGTGGGGCTGAGGAAAGCCGTAGCGCCGCTCCCAGACCCGCAGCGTGTCCTTGCCGATGCCGGTGTCGCGCTCGACGGCGGCAATGCTGAGTTGCAAGGCGGTATTCACGTTGCGGTCGTTCATCGGAAAGATCGTCGTCTTGGACAAAGCATTTAGGTCTGAATTTCTTTGCTTGTCCAGCAATGGGTAGAGAGGTTGGATCCAGGGTTGAATCCAGTAGCGCTTTATCAGCGTAACAGTATGGTAAGCCGTCTGACCCCGGACTGATAACCCTACTTATGTCTAGGACAAATTTGAAAATACTTGGTACTGAAGTTGAACTCAAGCATCATTGTCCTAGACAAACACCAACCCGTCTACAGGAGTTGTCCATGAACCGCACCACGCTTGACTTGATTCCTCGCTTCGCGGCCGCAGCGCTGCTCGCGCTCGGCGCCCAGCTGTTGAGCCCATCCGCTTCCGCAGCTCAGTCGGCGCCAGCAGCTTCGGTCACCTGCCCTGCCCTGCTCAACCAGACCTTTCCCCGTCTGCAGGACGACAAGCCCGAGAGCCTTTGCCAGTACGCGGGCAAAGTCATCCTCGTGGTCAACACGGCCAGCTATTGCGGCTTTACCCCGCAATACAAGGGGCTGGAGGCGCTGTACCGCGATTACGGCAAGCAGGGTTTGGTGGTGCTGGGCTTTCCGTCCAACGACTTCCATCAGGAAATGGACAACAACGCCAAGATCGCCGCGTTCTGCAAGGACACCTATAACGTGCAATTCCCGATGTTCGCGCCCTCGCACGTCACTGAGCCCAAGCCGAACGCGCTGTTTGAACAGCTCATCCTCGCCACCGGCGATCAGCCCAAGTGGAACTTTTACAAATATCTGATCGGCCGCGACGGCAAGGTCGTGGGCGTCTATCCCAGCCTGGTCTCGCCTGACAACAAAGACTTTGTCGCCAAGATCAAGACTCTGCTCGCGCAGAAACCCTGAATCACGTTTCTTCCTCCCGCCACCGCCACAGAAAGACCCGCCATGAACGCCCCGGAAAAACTGTTTGCCCAGGCTGCCGCAGCCACCCTGCCCGATGTGCAGGCCACGCCTGACCGCCGCAATATCGCCATTCAGCAAGTGGGTGTGCGCGGTGTGCGCTATCCCGTACAGATTCGCTCAGCGCAGGGCGTGCAGCCCAGCGTGGGCACCTTCGAGATGACGGTGGCGCTGCCGCCCGAAGTGAAGGGCACGCATATGTCGCGCTTCATCGAAATGCTCGAAGCGCACCGCGAGCCGCTGGATGCGCAGCAACTTGGCGTGCTGCTGCAGCACATGCTGACTCGCCTACAGGCCAGCGAAGGCGCTATCACCGCGCAGTTCACCTACTTTGCCCGCAAGACCGCGCCGGTGTCGGGCGTGGAGAGCCTGATGGATTACGAAGTCACCCTGCACGCGGCGCAGAAGGCAGGCGCGCTGACGCTCACGCAGAAGGTGCAGGTGCCGGTCACCAGCCTGTGCCCCTGCTCCAAGGAAATCTCCAATTACGGCGCGCACAACCAGCGCTCGCACGTCACCATCGGCGCCACGCTGCGCGGTGACATGGGGCTGGACGAGCAGATTCGCATCGCCGAGACAGCAGCCTCGTGCGAACTCTGGGGCCTGCTCAAGCGGCCCGACGAAAAGTACGTCACCGAGCGCGCCTACGACCATCCCAAATTCGTCGAAGACCTGGTGCGCGATGTCGCCGTGGCGCTGGAGCGCGATGAGCGCGTGACCGCCTACGCCGTGGAATCGGAGAATTTTGAATCCATCCACAACCATTCGGCGTATGCCTTGGTAGAAGGCCGCAAAACCTAACGCGGCCAGGGAGCCAAAATCATGCGCATTGCCATCATTGGAACGGGAATCTCAGGCCTCGGGGCGGCCTGGGCCTTGCGCCATCGCGCGCAGATCACGCTGTTCGAGGCCGGTTCGCACTTTGGCGGCCACACCCACACCGTGGATGTCGATCTGCCCGGTGAAGTGCCTTTCGCCGTGGACACGGGTTTTCTGGTGCTCAACGAGCGCACCTATCCCAAGCTGCAGGCGCTGTTCGCCGAACTGGATGTGCCGCTGGCGACCTCCGACATGTCGTTCTCGGTGCAGGCCCCGCTGCCCGGCGGCAACACGCTGGAATGGAGCGGCTCCAACCTGAATACGGTTTTCGCCCAGCGCCGCAACCTGACCCGGCCGGCCTTCTGGCACATGCTGCGCGACATCCTGCGTTTCAACCGCGAGGCTACGGTGCTGGCGCGCAAACCCGACGCCGAGCTCGACCTCAACCAGACCGTGGGCGACTACCTGCGGCGCGAAGGCTACGGCGATCCGTTTTTGCACTGGTATCTGCTGCCGATGACCGCCTGCATCTGGTCGTGCCCACCGGGGCAGATGCTCGACTTTCCGCTGGCCACGCTGGTGCGCTTTTGCGACAACCACGGCCTGCTGCAGGTCAACAATCGGCCGCAATGGTTCACCGTGCGCGGCGGCGCGCGGCAGTATGTGCAGAAAATGCTTGCCCAACTGCCCGACGCGCGGCTGCGCACCCCCGTGCAGCGGGTGGTGCGGCATGACAACGGGGTTGAACTGCATACGGCGGGCGGCGCCATCTGGTTCGACGAAGTGATCTTCGCCTGCCACAGCGATCAGGCCCTCGCGCTGATCGACTCTCCCAGCCCAACCGAGCGCGAAGTGCTCGGGGCCATCCGCTACCAACCCAACCGCGCGCTGCTGCACACCGACACCCGGCTGCTGCCACAGGCGCGCCAAGCCTGGGCCGCGTGGAATTACGAAAGCACGGTGAACGCCCACACCGAGCAGTCCACCGTTTGCCTGCACTACCTGCTCAACAAGCTGCAGCCCCTGCCCACGCAACGCCCCATCGTGGTCTCGCTCAATCCGCTGCGCGAGCCCGCCGAGCACACCGTGCTGCGCGAGATCAGCTACGCCCACCCCATCTTCGACCAAGCGGCGATCGACGCCCAACAGCGTGTGCCTGAACTGCAAGGCCAGCGGCACAGCTACTTCTGCGGCGCCTGGTGCGGCTATGGTTTTCACGAAGATGGCCTGAAGTCGGGCTATGCCGCAGCGCAAGCCCTGCTGACCACTGTGGACGCACAACCCGCCGACCGCGCCCTGGCCGCATGAAATTCAGCGCCATGTCTACCGCTGCATCGCCCAGCTCGCACCAGCCGCTCATCGGCAGCGGCCCGGTACGGCACCGCCGCCTGCGCCCGGCGGTGCATGCGTTCAGCTACCGCGCGATGTTTTTGCTGCTGCCCATGCGCAGCCTGGCGCGCGATCCGGCGCTGCTATCCATTGCCCGCAACCGCTTTGGGGCGATGAGCTTTTTCGATGCCGACCACGGCGACGGCGGCGGCGACAGCCTGGCCTGGCTGCAAGACCTGCTCGCAGCGCAAGGCATTCTTGACGCCGATGGCGAGGTCTGGCTGCAGACCTTTCCGCGCATCTGGGGCTATGTGTTCAAGCCGGTGAGCCTGTGGCTGTGCGAGCGCGCCGACGGCAGCCTGCGCTGCGCCGTGGCCGAGGTCAACAACACGTTTGGCGAACGGCACTGCTACATCCTCACCCCACCGGAGGGCGAACGCAGCCTGCAATGGGGCGCCGAATATCGTGCCAGCAAGGTGTTCCACGTCTCGCCGTTCTGCACGGTGGAGGGCGGCTACCGCTTCCGATTCATGCGCAGCACGGGCGCGGGCACAGACCGCATGCTTCTGCGCATCGACCATGACGACGCCCAAGGCCCGCTGATCGAAACCAGCATCAGCGGCGTCCTGCTGCCGCTCACCGCCGCCCGCGCCCGCATGGCGCTGCTGCGTCACCCCATGCACAGTTTTGGCGTCATCGCGCGCATTCACTGGCAAGCCTTCAAGCTCTGGCGCAAGCGCGTGCCGTTTCATTCCAAGCCCCTTCCTCCTGACCATTTCGCGAGCCGATCATGAACGCCAGCGACCGCAGCCTGTCACCGCTCTCTCTCGACCCGACCCTCGCCGCAGGCCAAACCCGCAAGCCGCGCAAACCCCCGCTGGCCGCGCGCGGCGTGCTGCGCCTGCTGGAACGCCTGCAGATTGGCCGCCTCGATTTTCACGGCCCGGATGGCGTCTGGCGGCACTTCGGCCAAGACGACAACGGCCCGCATGCCGAAGTCGCGCTGCACGACTGGGCAGTCATGGGCGAAGTACTCAAGCGCGGCGACATCGCCTTTGCCGAAGCCTGGATGCGCCGTGCCTGGGATACGCCCGATCTGCCCGCGCTGCTCAAGCTGCTGGTGGCCAACCGCGAGATCATCGCCCGCGCGCTGCACGGCAGCCTGTTGGGTCGGCTGCCCGACCGCATCCGCCATCTACTGCGCCGCAACAGCCGCGCCGGAAGCCGCGACAACATTCATGCGCATTACGACATCGGCAACGCCTTCTACACGCTCTGGCTCGACCCGAGCATGACCTACTCCAGCGCCCTGTTCAACGGCGACCCCGCGCAAACGCTGGAGCAGGCGCAGGCTGCCAAATACGCCCGCGTGCTCGACCAGCTGCAACTTCAGCCCGGCGCACGGGTGCTGGAAATCGGCTGCGGCTGGGGCGGCTTGGCCGAAGTCGGCGCGCAGGGCGGGCTGCGCATCGACGGCATCACCTTGTCCGCCGAGCAGTTGGCCTACGCCCGCGCCCGGCTCGCCCAGGCCGCGCCGCAGCCCCGGCTCGAACTATGCGACTACCGCGATCTCGACCGCATCGCCCCGCAAGACGGCTATGACGGCATTGCCTCGATCGAAATGTTCGAAGCCGTGGGTGAGGCCTACTGGCCCGGCTTTTTCCGCACCGTGGCGCATCACCTCAAGCCCGGCGCACGCGCCTGCATCCAAACCATCACCATCGCCGACGATCTGTTCGACGACTACCGGCGCGGCACCGACTTCATCCAGCGCTACATCTTCCCCGGCGGCATGCTGCCTTCGCGCCGCGCTTTCATCGCGCAAGCCAAGGCCGCAGGGCTGGAGGTCGTGGAAGAACTGGCCTTCGGCGCTGACTACGCCCGCACCCTCGCACTGTGGCGCGAACGCTTCACGGCCCAGCTCGAAGCGGTCAAAGCCCAGGGCTTCGACGACCGTTTCCTACGGCTGTGGACCTTCTATCTCGCCTACTGCGAGGCGGGCTTCAGCCAGGGCTCGACCAATGTGTGGCAGTTCACCCTGCGCCATGCCCGCGCGCACTGAAACCAACTTGCACGGGTTGTCACGCCGTGCAGTGTTGCTGGCCATAACCGCCTCGGCGCTGCCCCTGCGTGCGTGGGCACAAGCGTCTGCAGGCGTTCCAGGTGAAGTCAGCGGCGCGATTTCGCAGGCCCGGCGCGCGGGCAGCGGCGACTTTCGCTACTTCGGTTTTCTGGTCTATCACGCCACGCTCTGGGTCGGACCGCAAGGCTTGGGCGCGCAACTGGGCGATACGCCCTTCGCCCTGCAATTGCGATACGCCCGCAGCCTCAAGGGCGCCGACATCGCCTCGCGGTCGGAAGAAGAAATGAGCAAGCTCGGTGAAGGCACGCCGCAGCAGCGCGCCGCCTGGCTGCAAGCCATGCA
>CALBRU010000111.1 GCA_937927695.1 uncultured Thiomonas sp.
GCATCCACACCGCCCTTTTTCGCCTTCCACGCCCCAAGCCCGACAGGCTCCTAGGCGTCACCCTGCCTACAATCGACGCCGTGCCGCAATCCTGCGGTGCAACGCTGGGGGTGCGGGCTGCAGCAGCAGGCAGCTTCGCTGAGAGAGTCCCTTTGAACCTGATTGAGGTCATCCTCGCGCAGGGAAGCAGGATGGGCAGCGCGTGCGATGGCGCGCGCTGCCCGGCCGGGTTTCTGCGCGAGCACGCAGAAATGGGCCATGGCAACACACACAACTTCAAGTGACGCGGCGCACGCGTCCAATGCCTCGGTTCCCGCAGCGGAACGCATTTTCACCTTCACCGATGCCGCCGCGCTGTGGTTCAGTCTGGGGGTGGGGCTGTTGGTCATGCAGGTGGGCGCGTATCTGCGGCCGGGCTTGAGCCTGCCGCAGGCGGCTGGGGCGATTGCGCTGGGGTCCTTGCTGGGCGCGGGTTTGCTGGCTTGGGTGGCGGGGATCGGCAGCCGACACGGTCTGTCGAGTTCGGCGCTGATCGGGCGCACACTGGGGCAGCGCTTCGCCATGCTGCCCGTGGCGCTCAATGTGGTGCAACTGCTGGGCTGGACGGCGTTCGAGCTGGTGATCATGCGCGATGGCACCCGCACCATCGTCGAGCAGGTGTTCGGTGCGCGCGGGGCCTGGGTGCCCGTGGTGGCGACGTTGGCCTGGGGCTCGCTGCTGCTGGTGCTGGCCAGCGGGCGGATGATCGGGCTGGTGCGGCGCTTCGTCAGCCGCGCGGCAATGCCGCTTATCGTCGCCTCGCTGCTGTGGCTGAGCTATCAGTTCGGACTCAAAGCCTGGCAGCACGGCTTTGCCACGCTGTGGGCGCAGCCGGGCGACGGTTCGATGAGCTTGCTGGCGGCGGTGGATCTGGTGATCGCCATGCCGGTGTCGTGGCTGCCGCTGGTGGCCGACTATGCCCGCTACGGGCGCAACGCAGGCGCCACCGCGCGCGGCACCTGGCTGGGCTATGCCGCGGCGAACATCTGGTGCTACGGCCTGGGCGTGCTGGTCATCAGCGTGTCGCCTGCCAATATCGACATGCTCAGCACCCTGCTGCTGGCGCAGGGCGGATTGATTGCGCTGGGTTTCATTTTGGTGGACGAGGTGGACAACGCCTATGGCGACGTGCATTCGGGCGCGGTATCGACCGACTTCCTCGCAAGAACATGCAGGGCCGCCCCAAGTGTTCTTGACCCCCAAGGGGGGCGGGTCGGCGAGCCGACCCTGGGGGCTGTCAACAGCCGCTGGAGCATTCGTCGTATTGGCATGACGTTGGTGCTGCTGGCCACCGCGGCGGCGTTGGCGCTGCCGATGCATGCGCTTGAGCCCTTTTTGCTCACCCTCAGTTCAATTTTCGTGCCACTGTTCGGCGTGGTGATCGCACAGCTGGCACCGGGTTTGCCGCCGCAGAGCAACTGGCGCTGGGGGCCGATGACCGTGTGGTTGCTGGGCATCGGCGTGTTCCAGTTGGGCACGGTGTGGTGGCCGAATTGGGGCTCGGCCCTGCCCAGCCTGGCCTTCACATTGCTGGCGGCGGGGGCGCTGCGCTGGCGCGAGGCGCGGGCGCCTGCGGCGGCTTAGAGCGGTAGGCGCTTCGTCGCCAAAGGTGCGTGGCCGTGGTTGAGCGGGCCGTGGCCGTGGCCGAGGTGCATGTCGGCTCCGGCGAGCAGGGCTTGTTGCACATAGTCCCGACCGTGCGCTACGGCGTCGGCCAGGGGTTCACCCAGAGCGAGATAGCACGCGATGGCCGATGACAGGCTGCAGCCCGTGCCGTGGGTGTTGCGCGTGGGGATGCGCGGCGCTTCCCAGCGCCGCATCTCGCCGTCGGGCAGACGCAGCAGGTCGGTGAGCTGTGGGCCGGGCAAGTGGCCCCCCTTGAGCAGCACCGCGTGAGCGCCCAGCACATGCAGCAGATTGGCCGTGTCTTCCAGTGCGTCGACGTTTATGCTGCTCAGCCGCAGCAGCCAGGCGGCTTCGTCGAGGTTGGGGGTGATCAGGGTGGCGAGGGGAAAGAGCTCATCAACGAGATGGTCCACGGTGGATTCGGTGATCAGCTTGTCGCCGCTGGTAGCGACCATCACCGGGTCGAGCACCACATGGGCGAAGCGATGGCGGCGGATGGCCTCGGCCACCACCCGTACCACGCCCACGTCGTGCAGCATGCCGATTTTCACCGCATCCACGCCGATGTCTTCGACCACCGCGTCGATCTGCTGTGCGAGCAATTCGGGCGGCAGCGCCTGAATGGCGCGCACGCCCTGCGTGTTCTGCGCCGTGATGGCGGTGATGGCCGTCATGCCATAACAGCCCAGCGCCGCCATCGTTTTGAGGTCCGCCTGAATGCCGGCGCCGCCGCCGCTGTCGGAGCCGGCAATGCTCAGCACGCGGGCGTAACGCGCTACGGCAGGGGTGTCTTGCAGGGGTTCGGTCGCGTTCATGAATGGACGAAGGAGGACGAGTCGGTGAGCTGGCGCAAGGCTTGCGCAGCCGTGGCGGGGTCGGGCGCGGCGCACAGCGCCCGCACCACGGCCAAACCGTCGGCGCCTGCGGCCAGCACTTGCGCGGCATTCAAAAGATCGATGCCGCCAATGGCGATCAAAGGCAGATCGGTGAGCGCGCGCATTGCCCGCAGCCCTTCGAGGCCGAGTGCGGGAGCGGTGTTTTGTTTGCTCGGGGTGGAAAACACCGGGCTGACGCCGAGGTAATCCACCGGCATGTTGGCCGCCGCGCGCACCTGCTCGGGGTTTTCGACCGACAGGCCGATGAGGGCGTGCGGCATCAACCGTCGCACGTCTTCGGGCGGCAGATCGCTCTGGCCGACATGCACGCCGTCTGCGCCCACGGCCAGCGCCACGTCGAGCCGATCGTTGATGATCAGCGGCACCCCCAGCGGTGCGAGCAGGGCTCTGAGCGCGCGGGCGCGTTCGACGAAAGGCCGGGTGTCGAGCTGCTTTTCGCGCAACTGCACGCAGGTGGCTCCGCCCCTCACCGCTGCGGCGACCACGGCCTCAACGCCACGTGGGCCGCACAGGGCGGCGTCGGTGACGAGGTGCAGCCGCAGCGCGGCCAAGGGCCAGCGACGGGCGGCTTCAGTCATCGGCTTGCAGGCGCAGGCGGGCGTGGAAGGTTTCTGCGTCCAGAAGTTGCAGGCCGTCGAGCAGGGCGATTTGCAACTGGCCGACGCCGCGGCCCTGCGCTTGCACTTGCTCGGCGGCGATTTCGCCGACCACGCCGAGATAGGCCATCGCGGCGATGGTGGCGTGAAACGCGTCGGGCTGCACGGCGCAGAAAGCGCCGATCAGCGCCGTGGCTGAGCAGCCCACGCCCGTGACTCGGGTCATCCACACATGCCCGTTGGACAGGCGCACATGACGGCCATCGGGCGCGAGGATGTGGTCGGTCGCGCCACTCACGCAGACCACAGCGCCCAGGCGGGCGGCGAGCGTGCGCGCGGCCTGCACCGCGTCGTCTGACGCGGCGGCGCTGTCCACCCCGCGGGTGGCTGCCTCCACCCCGGCGACACTGAGAATCTCCGAGGCGTTGCCGCGCAACACCGTGGGGCTGCCGGCGGCGAGCAACTCGGCAACGGCGCGGTTGCGGTAGGGGGTGGCCCCCGCGCCCACCGGGTCGAGGATCACCGGAATGCCGCGCCCGCGCGCCGTCTTCAGCGCCAAGATCATGGCCTCGATCCACTCCGGCGATAAAGTGCCGATATTGAGCACCAGGGCCTGAGCAATGCCGGCCATGTCGCGAACCTCTTCGCGGGCGTGCGCCATGACCGGCGCAGCGCCCAGCGCCAGCAGAGCATTGGCGTTGTAGTTCATCACCACGAAATTGGTGATGTTGTGTACCAGCGGTTGTTGCTGGCGCACGGCGAGCACATCGGCCCAGAGAGAGTCGGCATTAGGGGACGGCATGATTTTGAGCGGCGAAGTCGAGCCCTGATTATCGCCGCGCGCGGCGCGGCGGCAGGCCGTCAGGCGCGGTGATAGGGATGGCCGCTGAGCAGGCTGTGCGCGCGGTAAAGCTGTTCGGCCAGCAGCACCCGCACGAGGCCGTGGGGCAGGGTGAGGTCGGAGAGTCGCAGCAAGGTGTCGGCCTTCTGTTTGAGGCGCGGGGCCAGTCCGTCCGCGCCGCCAATGACCAGCGCGACATCGCGGCCTTCCTGGCGCCAGTGCTGCAAGGCTTCAGCCAGCGCGGCGGTGGTGAGGCGCTGCCCACGTTCATCGAGGGTGACCAGGCGCGCGCCCGCGGGCACGGCCGCCTCGATACGTTGGGCCTCGCGTTCCATCACCGCTTCGGCGCTGATGCTGGAGCTGCGCATCTCCGCCTTGATCTCCTTGAGCAGCAGGGGGGTTTCAGGCGGCAGGCGCTTGGCGTAGTCGGCATAGGCTTCGTCCACCCAGCGCGGCATGCGCTGGCCCACGGCGAGCAGCCAGAGTTTCATGCGTGGCCCGACGGCGGGTCAGACAGCCGCGAGGTGTTCACAAAACGTTCACGAGATAGTCAGGAGATGGTCAGGACGCCCGCTTTTTGGCCGCAACGCGCTTTGTCGGCGTTGAGGACGCGGCTTTCTTGGCCGCAGCAGCGGTGGTTTTGCGTGCGGCGGGTCGTTTGGCGGCAACCGGCGCCTCGGCGGGCTGTGCCCGCTTGCGGGCCGGAGCCGCCGGGGCGGAGCGAGCGCCCGCCGCGGTGCCGACCACGCGGGTCACGCGCTTTTTGTCGGTGCTGGTTTCGCCATACGGCGAGGTGCGGGCGGGGGTGGTTGTGGGCGCGGCCTTCTTGGCGGCCGGACGCTTGCGGGCGACGGTTTTGCTGGCCGCACTCTTGCGGGCCGCGGTTTTGCGAGCCGGCGCCTTGGTATCGTCTTCGGGCTTGTCGGGGCGGCTGTCCGGACCCTTGGCGGCCACTTTCGCACCGACGCGTTTGGCGCCTCCGAGCTTGAGGTGAACCGGCTTGGCGCCCCACAGTTCTTCGAGCTTGTAATACGCCCGGATCGCGGGCTGCATGATGTGCACCACCGCCCCGCCGCAGTCCACCAGCACCCACTCGCCGGTTTCTTCGCCTTCGGGGTTGCGCACCTCGAATCCGGCGGCTTTCACGCTGTCGCGCACACTGCTGGCCAGCGCGCGCGTCTGGCGGTTGGACGTGCCGCTGGCGACGATGACCCGGTCGAACAGGCTGGTGAGTTCTTCGGTGTTGAACACCTCAATGTCCTGGGCCTTGACGTCTTCCAGAGCGTCGACGATGGTGCGTTGCAGTTTGCGGATATCCATGCTGATAAGTGCGTTATGAGTGCGTGTAAAGGCGATGTTGATCAATGTAGTGTGCCACAGCGGCAGGCGCCAGCCCGGCGAGCGATTCGCCTTGGGCGAGATGGCGGCGGATGCGCGTGGCCGAGAGATCGATCTCGGGCATGGACAGGCGGTGCAGGCGATGCCCGCTGGCGGCCAGGGCTTCGAGGAGTTGAGGCGGCGCCTTGTCGTCGTAGCCCGGTCTGCGCGCGGCTGCCAGATCGACCGCGGCCACGATGTCTTCCCAGCCATTCCAGGTCGGGAGCTTGCGCAACTGATCGGCGCCCAGAATGAAGGTGAACGCCGTGTCTGGGTGCGCAGCGCGCAACTCGCGCACGGTGTCGATGGTGTAGCTCGGCCCCTGACGCTTGAGCTCGATGTCGCAGGCGCGCAGGCCGGTGCGCCCGGCGATGGCGAGATTCACCATGTCCCAACGCTGTTGCGGGCTTGCCGCCAGCGGGTCGCGCTGCCAGGGCTGCCCGGCGGGGATGAACCAGACGGCGTCGAGCGCCAACTCGCTGCAGGCGCTTTGCGCGAGCTGCAGGTGCGCGTTGTGAATCGGGTCGAAACTGCCGCCGAGCAAACCGATGCGCCGGGGCGTTGCCGAGGCGACGCCGCTCATGCAGCGGCCCAGTCCCGCGGCTTGAGAAAGGTGTCGTACAACTGCGCCTCGGGCGAGCCCGCCTCGGGGTGCCAGTCATAGCGCCACTTCACGATAGGCGGCATGGACATGAGGATGGATTCGGTGCGCCCGCCCGACTGCAGACCGAAGTGCGTGCCGCGGTCCCACACCAGATTGAACTCGACATAGCGCCCGCGGCGGTAAGCCTGGAAGTCGCGCTCGCGCTCGCCGTAGGGCAGGGCGCGACGGCGCAGGGCGATGGGCAAATAGGCGGGCAGAAAGGCATCGCCCACCGCGCGCATCAGCGCAAAGCCCTGCTCAAAACCGCCCTCGTTGTAATCGTCAAAAAA
>CALBRU010000112.1 GCA_937927695.1 uncultured Thiomonas sp.
GCAGGTGCAGCACGGACATAAAGGCGCGAGTCTAACAGCCCGCTTGGCGCATTTTTCGATTATCCCCATGATGGACTCAAACTCCCCCGCAGACCTTCCCGACGCCGTGCGCCAGGCACTGGCCATCACCAAACGCGGCTGCGCCGAATTGCTGGTGGAAACCGACTGGATCGCCAAACTCACCCGCAGCCACCAAACCGGCCAGCCGCTGCGCATCAAACTCGGCCTCGACCCCACCGCGCCCGACATTCATATCGGCCACACCGTGGTACTCAACAAGCTCAGGCAGTTGCAAGATCTGGGCCATACGGTCATTTTTCTGATCGGCGACTTCACTTCGCGCATCGGCGACCCATCCGGGCGCAACGCCACCCGGCCGCCGCTGACGATCGAGCAGATCAAGACCAACGCCGAGACCTATTACGCCCAGGCCAGCCTGGTGCTCGATCCGCAGAAAACCGAAATTCGCTACAACTCGGAATGGAGCGAGCCGCTGGGTGCCGACGGCATGATCCGCCTGGCCGCCAAGTACACCCTGGCGCGTCTGCTGGAGCGCGACGACTTCACCAAGCGGTTCAAGGAAGGCGTGCCGATTGCCATGCACGAACTGCTCTACCCGCTGATGCAGGGTTTTGATTCGGTGGCGCTCAAGAGCGACCTCGAACTCGGCGGCACCGACCAGAAGTTCAACCTGCTGGTAGGGCGCGAGCTGCAGCGCGAATACGGCCAGGAGCCGCAGTGCATTCTCACCATGCCGCTGCTCGAAGGGCTGGACGGCGTGGAAAAAATGTCCAAGTCCAAGGGCAATTACATCGGCATTCAGGAAGCGCCGGCGACCATGTTCGCCAAGCTGCTGTCCATCAGCGACGTGCTGATGTGGCGCTACTACGAGCTGCTGTCCTTCCGCCCGATGAGTGAGATCGCCGCGCTCAAAGCCGAAGTCGAAGCCGGACGCAACCCGAAAGATGCCAAGGTCATGCTGGCGCGCGAACTCGTCACCCGCTTCCACTCTGCGTCCGCGGCAGACGCGGCCGAAGCCGACTTCGCCCTGCGCGCCAGCGGCGGCATTCCCGACGACATTCCCGAAGTGCAGCTCGCCCTGCCCGAAGGCGGGCTGGCGCTGCCGCAGGCGCTCAAGCAGGCCGGGCTGGTGCCCTCCACCGCCGAAGGCGTGCGCATGATCGAGCAGCGCGGCGTGCGCATCGACGGCACGGTGGCCGAAGACCGCACCCTCAAGCTCGCCGCGGGAACCGTGGTGCTGCAGGTGGGCAAACGCAAGTTCGCCCGGGTGACGCTGGGCTGAGCCGCGCGTCACCGGGCCGCCTGTGGCTAGAGGCGGCAGACCTTGCCCGGCTCATTTCACCAGCCGGATGAGCCAGAGCAGCACGATGGCGCCGATGGTGGCCACAATCAGGCTGGGCAGCAGGCCGCCGCCGGGAAACAGGCCCAGCATGCGGAACAGAAAACCCCCGATGAAGGCGCCAACCACGCCGACCACCAGATCGCCCAGCACGCCGAAGCCGCTGCCTTTGGTGATCTTGCCCGCCAGCCAGCCCGCGATCAGGCCGATGATCAAAAATCCGATAAGTCCCATGCCGCACTCCTTTGCCCGCAAGGGCGGTTGACGATGGGCGCAAGGTAACAGCGTTGCCGCCGCCTTGTGTTACCCGCCGCGCAGTACCCGGCCGAGGTAGGGGCCGGTGACGCTGTTCGGGTGGGCGGCGATGTCTTGCGGCCTGCCTTCGGCGATCAGCCGCCCGCCGCCCGCGCCGCCATTGGGGCCGAGTTCGACCACCCAGTCGGCGCTGGCGATGACGTCGAGGTTGTGCTCGATGATGACAATGGTGTTGCCTGCCTCGCGCAGCTTGAACAGCACGCCCAGCAGCAGCTCGATGTCGGCGAAGTGCAGGCCGGTGGTGGGTTCGTCGAGGATGTAGAGGGTGCGGCCGGTGTCGCGTTTGGAGAGTTCGAGCGCCAGTTTCACCCGCTGCGCCTCGCCGCCCGACAGGGTGATGGCCGACTGCCCGAGGCGGATATAGCCCAGCCCCACGTCCTTGAGCGTCTGCAGCTTGCGGGCGATGGCGGGCACGGCCGAAAAAGTCTCCAGCGCCTGCTCCACCGTGAGTTCTAGCGCCTGCGCGATGCTCAGGCCGCGGTAGGTGACTTCGAGGGTTTCGCGGTTGTAGCGCTGGCCGCCGCAGACGTCGCAGGGCACGTAGAGATCGGGCATGAAGTGCATTTCCACCTTCACTGCGCCGTCGCCCTGGCAGGCTTCGCAGCGCCCGCCCTTGACGTTGAAGGAGAACCGTCCGGCGTCATAGCCGCGCTCGCGCGCCACGGGGGTCTGCGCGTACAGCTCGCGGATGGGAGTGAACAGGCCGGTGTAGGTGGCCGGATTGCTGCGCGGCGTGCGGCCGATGGGCGACTGATCGACCGCGATCACCTTGTCGAGCTGGTCCAGCCCTTCAATGGCCGCATAGGGCGCGGCCTCCAGAGAGGCGCGGTTGAGTTCGCGCGCGCAGGCGCAATAGAGCGTGTCGTTGATCAGGGTGGATTTGCCCGAACCCGAAACCCCCGCCACGCAGGTGATGCGCCCGAGCGGAAAGCGCGCGGTGACGTCGTGCAGATTGTTGCCGCAGGCGCCGCTCAGGGTGAGCCAGTGTTCGGGCGCGGCGTCCTGGCGTGGCTTGCCGCGAAACACGCTGCGCGTGCCGCTCAGATAAGCGCCAGTGATCGAGTTCGGATCAGCCATGATGGCCTGCGGCGTGCCTTGGGCAATGATGCGCCCGCCGTGCTCGCCCGCGCCCGGACCCATGTCCACCACATAGTCGGCGCAGAGAATGGCGTCGGTGTCGTGCTCGACCACCAGCACGCTGTTGCCCAGATCGCGCAGGCGCTTGAGGGTGGCGATCAGCCGGTCGTTGTCGCGCTGGTGCAGGCCGATGGAGGGCTCGTCGAGCACGTACATCACCCCGGTCAGGCCCGAGCCGATCTGGCTGGCCAGGCGGATGCGCTGCGCCTCGCCGCCCGACAGGGTGTCGGCGCTGCGGTCGAGGGTGAGATAGTCCAGCCCCACGTCGATGAGAAAGCGCAGGCGGCTGCCAATTTCAATCACCAGCCGCGCCGCCACTTCGGCGCGCTGGCCTTCGAGCTGCAGCGTGGCGAACCAGTCGTGCAGTTCGCGCAACGGGCGATGCGCCAGCGCCTGCAGCCGCTCGCCGCCGATGGTGACGTTGCGTGCAATCGGCCCGAGGCGCGCGCCCAGACAGTCGGGGCAAGTCTGCACGGTGCGCATGCGCGCGAGTTCCTCGCGCACCGCCGGGCTGTCGGTCTCGATCCAGCGGCGGTCGAGGTTGGGAATGATGCCCTCGAAGGGATGGGCCTTGACCGTGGGCTTGTTGCGGTCGTTCAGATAGGTGAAGGCGATGGCCTCCGAGCCGCTGCCGTGCAGCAGCACCTGGCGCACCGCCTGCGGCAATTGTTCGTAAGGCGTGTCTAGATCGAAGCCGTAATGCGCACCCAGCGCCTGCAGCATCTGAAAGTAAAAAGCGTTGCGTTTGTCCCAGCCGCGAATCGCGCCGCTCGCCAGACTGAGCTCGGGATGGGCCACCACCCGCGCCGGGTCGAAGCGCTCGACCTCGCCGAGCCCATCGCAAGTCGGGCAGGCGCCGAAGGGATTGTTGAAGGAGAACAGCTTGGGTTCGAGCAACGGCGCTGTGGTGCCGCAGATCGGGCAGGTGGGGCGGCTGTGAAACGTGGTCAGCTCGCCGCTGTCGGCGTCGAGCGCGCCCACCGGGCCTTCGGACAGACGCAGCGCGGTCTCCAGGCTTTCGGCCAGACGCTGACGCAGATCGGGGCCGGTCTTGATGCGGTCCACCACCACCTCGATGCGCTGCGGCGGCGGCGCGTCGGCATCGGGCAGGCTTTGCGCATCGACCACCACGCCGTCGAGCCGAAAGCGCACAAAACCCTGCGCCCGCAGCGCCGCCAGTCGCCCGGCGGCCGAAGCGCCCATTTGCGCCGCAGGCAGGGGCGCGAGAATGAGCAGCCGCCGCCCCTCGGGCCAGGCGACGAGCGCATCGACCATTTGCGAAATCGTCTGCGCCTGCAAGGGCTCGTCGGGATGGTTGGGGCAATGCGGCGTGCCCGCGCGGGCGTAGAGCAGCCGCAGGTAATCGTGGATCTCGGTGACCGTGCCCACGGTGGAGCGCGGGTTGTGGCTGGTGGCCTTCTGCTCGATGGCGATGGCCGGGGCCAGCCCTTCGATCAGATCGACATCGGGCTTTTCCATCAACTGCAAAAACTGCCGCGCATACGCCGACAGGCTTTCCACGTAGCGGCGCTGCCCCTCGGCGTACAGCGTGTCGAACGCCAGACTCGACTTGCCCGAGCCCGACAGCCCGGTGATGACCACCAGCTTGTTGCGCGGCAGATCGAGCGAGATGTTTTTCAGATTGTGGGTGCGCGCCCCGCGCACGCGAATCAGCGCCTCGGCCTGGATGCTGGCCAGCGGTTCAAACGAGGAGGCGAGGTCATTCATGGGCGGTGGCGAAAAAAGCGAACCCGACACTATAAAGCGCACGGCCCCATCGGGCCTATCTCCTGCGCTTGCAGCCTGTCGGACTTGAAGGGAATCGGCTGCAAATCCGCCTGGCCGGCCCATATTCCGCCGCTTTTTTGGGCAATAGTTCGACTATTGCCCTGCAAAATCGGCAAAATCTGGTCTCGACCCGCCGAATTTTCGCTTCGATTCTTCAAGTCCGACAGGCTGCTTGCCGCCGCAATTCGGTGCGCCGTATCCGGTTGGCGATGAAACGGCATGTAATCCTGGGCACTTCTCGACAAATTCCGTCACGAAGCAAGGCCGCGCATCGTGGAAAATACGATCAAGTTGAGTTTTTCTCTCCGCCGAGACGCCCAGCCGTTCTCCGCCTACCGTTTTCTGGCCGCCCTTGCGGCCCTTCAGCGCTTGACACCATGGCTTCCAAATCTTCCCGACGATCCAAGACGACCGCCCCCAAGGATGCAATGACCCCGGCCGAGCGCCGCGCCAGCAGCACGCTGGCGTCGATCTACGGCCTGCGCATGCTGGGGCTGTTTTTCATCCTGCCGGTGTTTGCCATTTATGCCGAGCACCTGCCGCACGGCCAAGATAAATTCCTCGTCGGTCTGGCGCTGGGCATCTACGGCCTGACGCAAGCGGTGCTGCAAATCCCCTTCGGCGTGGCCAGCGACCATTTCGGACGCAAGCCGGTCATGGTGTTCGGACTGCTGATTTTCGCCATCGGCTCATTCGTCGCCGGAGCGACCGACAACCTCTATCTCATCATCATCGGCCGCGCCATTCAGGGCGCCGGGGCCATTTCGGCGGCCATCTCGGCCATGATTGCCGACTCCACCCGCGACCAGCACCGCACCAAGGCCATGGCCATGGTGGGCATGACCATCGGCTTTTCCTTCATCCTCTCGCTGGTGCTGGGCCCGCCCATCTATCACGCCATCTCGGTGCCCGGCATGTTCGACCTCACCGGCATTCTCGCGCTCGTCGCCATTGCCGTGGTCATCTGGGTCGTGCCCAACGCGCCCATGACCACGCACTCCGAAGAGGTGCAGGGACACTGGGCCAAGGCGGTATTCACCCCGGCGCTGCTCAAGCTCGACTTCTCGATTTTTGTCGTCAACTTTCTGCAGGTGAGCATGTTCGTGGTGGTGCCGGTGGCGCTGGTGAAATACGCCGGCATTCCCCTGCTGCACCACTGGATCGTTTATCTGCCCGTCACGCTGATTTCGTTCGCGCTGTCCATCCCCGGCATTATTTACGCCGAGAAATACGGCTATATGAAACCCGTGTTCGTCGGCGGCGTAGCCCTGCTGGTGCTCACCATGCTGGGCTTTGCCGCAGGCTACAAAAACCCCGTGGCGCTGATCGCCGCGCTGTTCTTTTTCTTTCTCTCCTTCAATCTGATGGAAGCCCTGCTGCCCTCGCTGGTGTCGCGCACCGCGCCGCCCAGCCGCAAGGGGCTGGCGCTGGGCATTTACAACACCGGGCAATCGCTCGGCTTGTTTGCCGGCGGCGCGGTAGGCGGATGGCTGTCGCAATACAGCAGCGAAGAGGTGTTTTTTGTCGCGGCCGCGCTGGCCGCGCTGTGGCTGCTGGTGTCGTTCACCATCCAGCCCCCGCCCAGGCGCCACAAACCTGCCGAGGCCGAGGCCAACTCAGCGCCCGCGCAACCGCAGAACGCCTGAACCCTTAGCCGCACCTTACCCCGGCCGCGAGTGAGGCAGCGGCTGGCGTTATGCTTGCCGCCATCGTCCCGCAGCCCGCGGGACGCCGCAATTCAGGACACCTCATGGCCTCCGTCAACAAAGTCATTCTCGTCGGCAATCTTGGCCGCGACCCCGAAACCCGCTTCGCCCCCAGCGGCTCCGCCATCTGCAACATCACCCTCGCCACCTCGCGCAACTGGAAAGACAAATCCAGCGGCGAAAAGCGCGAGGAAACCGAGTGGCACCGCGTGGTGTTCTACGACAAGCTCGCCGAAATCGCGGGCGAATACCTCAAGAAAGGCCGCCCGGTGTATGTGGAAGGCCGCCTGAAAACGCGCAAGTGGACCGACAAGGACGGCGTCGAGAAATACACCACCGAAATCATCGCCGAGGAAATGCAACTGCTCGGCGGCCGTGAAGGCGGGGGTGGCGGCGACGAAGGCTACAGCCACCCGCGCGAGTCCGCGCCCAGCCGCCCTTCCCCCAGCCGCGCCCCCGCCCCGGCCGCCAGCAAACCGGCGAGCGATTTCAGCGACATGGACGACGACATACCGTTCTAGGAGTCTCGGGCTTGGGGAGTCGATGACGAAAAACGGCCCCGCCGAGGACAGTTTTTGCCGATTTCGCCGGACAATAGTCGAACTATTGCCCAGGAAAACGGTGAAAATTGGACCGGCGCGGCCGTTTTGCAGCCGAAGTTCCCCAAGTCCGACAGGCTCCCAGTCATGCCCCCTTCAAAATCCCCCTACAGTCGACCCGCTGACACCCCGAGTTTCGCCGTTCGAGAGAACAACATCGAATACGGCTTCATCGGCAAACTCCAAAGCCTCAAGTACAAATATCGCACCGACATCCGCGACCGCGCCGCGCTGGAGAAGAACTTCCGGGAAAAGTTCGAAGCCCTCAACCGGGCGGCACCATCGGCAAGATCTACGGCCAGGAGAAGAACATCACCACCTACAACCTCGCGCGCATGAACATGCTGCTGCACGGGGTGAAGGATACGGAGTTCGACATCTTTCACGGCGACACCCTGCTCAACGAGTGGGACAGGATTTGCGGGTTTGGAGGCGGCGCAGAGCGCTCATCCCGGCTTGCGCGCTACCGCATCGACCAGCGCCGAGCGCCCAACGTGGCCCGTGCCTTCCTGCAGGGTGGCTTCGTGCTCTTGCAGCAGCAACCAGTCGGCCTCGGGCAGCAGTTCGCGCAGCAGTTCGGGGGTGTAGAGATGGTCGGCGCGTCCCGGGCCGCCGGTGCCGTATTCGAGCTGTTTCACCGCGTAGCCCTGCACGCAGAGCAGGCCGCCGGGTTTGAGGGTGCGCCACAGGCCGCAGAACAGGCGCTCGCGCAGGGCTGGGTCGGCGAATTGCACGAAGATGGCCACGACGGCGTCGAATCGACTCGGCACCCAGTCCCACTCGTCCACCGAGGCGACGTGAAAGTCCACCGATACGCCGCGTTCCTGCGCCCAGCTACTGGCTTTGTCGACGGCGACGGGCGAGAGGTCGAACGCGGTGACGTGGTGGCCCTGCTCGGCCAGCCAGATGGAATTGCGGCCTTCGCCGTCGGCCGCACTGAGAATGCGGCTCGATGGCGCAAAACGCGCGGATTCGCGCACGACAAAGGCGTTGGGCTCGGCGCCGTAATGCAGGCCGGGCTTGGCGAAGCGGGCGTTCCAGGTTTCGAGAGGATCGGCAAAACTGCCTGCGGGCGGCGTGGCGGGAATGTGGGGTGTCATGGCGGTATGGACAGATATTGGCAAAAGCAAGGCCGCCATTTTGCGCAGTTATTTGAGTTTTTGCCCGGCGCCGTCAAACACCGAAACCGTCACGGGGATGCCCTGGCGCACGCTTTCGCCCACGGTGCAAAACTGTTCGAACTGCATCAGCACGCGGTCGAGCCGCTCCATGCCTTCGGCGGCAGCGCCCATGCGAATGTCGACCGTGATGGACAGCACGCGCAGACGACCGGCTTCGTTGCGCCCGATCTGGCCCGTGGCGGTGGTGGTCAGCCCCTTGGGGTCGAGCTTGAATTTGCTCAGGGCGAAATACAGGCTGGAGCTCATGCAGTTGCCCACGGCGGCGAGCAGCAGGTGCGAGGGCGACGGCCCCGCGCCTTCGCCCAGCGGCGGCGGCTCGTCGGTCAGAATGGTGGGGCGATCTTCGGCAAAGTGCAGGTCGAACTGGTAGGCGTTGATCTGCTTGAGGGTGACGCTGGGGGGCTGTTTATCGTCCATGAAAGCTCCTGAGTGAGGACGCTGCCTGGCGTTGTGCAAGGCTGGCGAGAGGGCGGGCCGGTCAATTCTGCGACCAGACCGATGACGGTCAACTTTAATACCTGTGGCGCGACCAATCCCTTGGCGGCGCCCTCTAATATGCGAGTTTCGCCGCGGCTTCTCAGCGGCTGACTGCTCCCGCTGCCCCTCTATCTTGGCAACCTCCGAAGAACTCTGGCTCAAGGCCCGCAAAAAAGATATCCGGCCGCAGCTCAAGCGCGCCGTGGGGCTGGGGCTGTTTGCCGGCTGGCTGATCATCGTGCAGGCCTGGCTGTTGGCGCGGGTGGTGTCGGCGGTCATCATCGACCACCAGCATCTCGCCGATGTCTGGGGCTATCTGGCGGCGATGCTGCCGATTTTTGCGCTGCGTTTCGCGCTGATGCGGGCGTCTGAA
>CALBRU010000113.1 GCA_937927695.1 uncultured Thiomonas sp.
GTTGAATACGGCGTCATGGTGAACAGCCCCGGCTTCGACGGCCTGACCAGCGAAAAGGGCAAGCAGGCGGTCATCGAAAAGCTGTCGCAAAGCGGGACCGGCGCGTTCAAGGTCAATTACCGCCTGCGCGACTGGCTGATATCCCGCCAGCGCTACTGGGGCACGCCCATCCCCATCATCCACTGCGCGGACTGCGGCGCGGTGCCGGTGCCGGAAAAAGACCTCCCGGTCGTCCTGCCCGAAGACCTGATTCCCGACGGCAGCGGCAACCCGCTGCACCAGTGCGCCGCCTTCGTCGATGTGGCCTGCCCGAAGTGCGGCAAACCGGCCAAGCGCGAAACCGACACCATGGACACCTTCGTCGATTCGAGCTGGTACTTCATGCGCTACACCTGCGCCGACAACCACGGCGCCATGGTGGACGGCCGCACCGACTACTGGATGCCGATGGACCAGTACATCGGCGGTATCGAGCACGCCATCCTGCACCTGCTGTATGCGCGTTTCTGGACCAAGGTGATGCGCGACCTGGGGCTGGTCAAGGCCGACGAACCCTTCACCCGTCTGCTCACCCAGGGCATGGTGCTCAATCACATTTACTCGCGCAAAACCCCGCAGGGCGGCATCGAATACTTCTGGCCGCACGAGGTCGAGAACGTGTTCGACGCGCAAGGCAAGATCACTGGCGCCAAGCTCAAGGCCGACGGCTCGGCGGTGGACTACGGCGGCGTGGGCACCATGAGCAAGAGCAAGAACAACGGCGTCGATCCGCAAGACCTGATCGACCGCTACGGCGCCGATACCGCCCGCCTGTTCACCATGTTCGCCGCCCCGCCCGAGGCCACGCTGGAGTGGAACGACGCCGCAGTGGAGGGCGCGCACCGTTTTCTCAGGCGGGTGTGGGCCTTCGGGCTGAAGCTGAGCGCCCTGGCCTCATCCCACGACGCACCGACGGATGCCGCCTGCAAACTGCGCCGCGAGGTGCACCAGACCTTGCAACAGGTGAATTTCGACTACGGCCGCATGCAGTACAACACCGTGGTGTCGGGCGCGATGAAACTGCTCAACGCCCTGGAAGGCGCGGACGCCGCAGCCGCGGGCATGAGCGGCGCGCTGCGCGAAGGCTTCGGCATTCTGCTGCGCGTGCTCTACCCCGCCACGCCGCACATCGCCCACGCCTTGTGGCAGGAACTCGGCTACGCCGCCGAGTTCGGCGATCTGCTCGACGCGCCCTGGCCGCAAGTGGACGAAGCCGCGCTGGTGCAGGACACCATCGAACTCATGCTGCAGGTCAACGGCAAGTTGCGCGGCGCCATTCAAGTCGCGGCCAGCGCCGACAAGGCCACTATCGAAACCGCCGCGCTGGCCAGCGCCGACTTCGCCAAGTTCAGCGAGGGCAAGGCCGCGAAGAAGGTCATCGTGGTGCCGGGCCGGCTGGTCAATGTGGTGGTCTGAATGAAGCGTCGCAGCGTCCTCATCTTCGCACCGCTTCTGGCCTTGAGCGCCTGCGGCTTTCAGTTGCGCGGCTCGACCAATCTGTCGTTCAACAGCCTGTTCGTGCGGGGCGCACAGACCTCGGCCTTCGTCATCGCCCTCAAGCGCCAGATCGCCGCGACGACGTCGACCCGCATTGCGCCGGACGCCAAGTCGGCGCAAGCGGTGTTCACCCTGCTGGGCGAATCGCAGACGCAGACTGCGCAGGCCTACAACGCCGATGGCACGGTGGCGCAATATCTGCTGCGCTACACCGTGCGCTTTGAGCTCACCACGCCGCAGGGCAAGGTGCTGATCCCCCCGACCGACCTGAGCCAGACCAGCAATCTGAGCTACAACTCCAGCGCCACGCTGGCCAAGGCCAATGAATCCGATCTGCTCTACCGCGGCATGCGCCAGGAACTGATCAACCGTCTGATGTTCCAGCTTGCCGCGGTGAAGGTGAATTGATGCAGCTCGCGGCCGACCAACTCGACGCCCATCTCGCCAGCAAGCTCGGCGCGCTGTACGTGGTGTACGGCGACGAGACGCTGTTGGTGAACGAAGCAGTGGATGCCATCCGCGCCCGCGCTCGGCAGCAGGGCTTCGACGAGCGCGAAAGCCACACCGTGGAACGCGGCTTCGACTGGAGCCAGTTGCTTTCGGGCAGCCGCGAGATCAGCCTGTTCGGCGGCCGACGGCTCATCGAACTGCGCATTCCGGGCGGCAAACCCGGACGCGACGGCGGCGAAGCGCTGGCGGCGCTGTCCGGGCATTTGTCGCCCGATGTGATGGCGGTGGTCATCCTGCCCCGTCTGGATGCAGCCACCCAGAAGTCGGCTTGGTTCAGCGCCCTGAGCCAGGGCGGAGTGGCGGTGCGGGTGGACAGCGTGGAGCTTGCGCAACTGCCGCGCTGGATCGCCGCCCGACTGCAGCGCCACGGCTTCACCCTACCCACAGGCGACGCGGGC
>CALBRU010000114.1 GCA_937927695.1 uncultured Thiomonas sp.
GAATGCCGTCGCGGTGCAGATTCTGCTGCGGCTCGTACAGCACGGAGCAACCGTCGCGGCCGCGCGCCATCACCACCGACAGTTCATAGGCCAGATCGAGCTTTTTCTCCAGCACGCAGTCCACACCGCCCAAGGCAGTCCATGCCGCAGGCAGATCGGCGGCTGTTTGCACCGTGACCTGCCCTTTGCCGTCGTAGCCCAGCCGGGCGGTTTTAAGAATGCCGGGAAACAGCTCAGTGCTTACCGCATCTAGGCCGCCGCTCGCAGTCAGCACCGCATACGGCGCACAGGGCACGCCCAGCCGCTGGAACAAGGCCTTTTCCTGCGCCCGGTCCTGGCACACAGCCACAGCCTGCGGCGCGGGTGCCAGCGGCACGCGCGAGGCCAGCCACTGCATCGAGTGCGCCGGAATGTTCTCGAACTCCACCGTCACCGCGGCGCAGTCACGGGCGAGTTGGTCGAGCGCCAGCGGGTCGTCATAGCGCGCTGCCAAATGAATGCCGGTGACCTGCGCGGCCGGCGCAGCTTCGTCGGCCTCGAGCACGGCCACGCCATATCCCGCGCTCTGCGCCGCCTGGGCAAACATGCGGCCCAACTGCCCGCCTCCGAGCACGCCCAGCGTGGCGCCAGGGGGAATGAATGCGGCAGACTTGCTCATGCCGGGCTACCCACGCGCATGGCCCGCGCTGCGGCGGTTTGCTCCGCGCGGAAGGCGTCGAGCTGATCGCGCAGCGCGGTGTCATGCGCCGCCAGCATGGCGACGGCGAACAAGGCGGCATTTGCCGCCCCGGCTTCGCCGATGGCAAAGGTCGCAACCGGCACACCCTTGGGCATCTGCACAATGGATAGCAGCGAATCTTCGCCCCGCAGATACTTGCTGGGCACCGGCACGCCCAGCACCGGCACCGTGGTCTTGGCCGCGAGCATGCCCGGCAGATGCGCCGCTCCGCCCGCACCGGCAATGATGGCCCGCAGGCCGCGGTGCTGCGCGCTGTCGGCGTAGGCAAACAGATCGTCGGGCATGCGATGCGCCGAGACCACCTGGCAGTCGTGCGCCACGCCAAAGCGGGCCAGGATATCCGCCGCATGGCGCATCACCTCCCAGTCGCTTTGCGACCCCATCACCACGCCGATTGCGGCCATCTGCTCTCTCCCGTGCAACGCCTGTAAATGAGTGATTTTAAGAAGCAGTGGATCAAGCCCTTGAAATCGCGCCCCGCTATGCTCCATCCAAACGCAGATCGTGCGCCTGTATACACCCCTTGGTATGGCGCTGACCGCCCCCATTTGCCCTGCTCATTCAGGAGTCGAACATGATTGATGCCACCGTTGCCAATTTTGAAACCGAAGTCGTTGAAGCCTCCAATACCGTCCCGGTCTTGGTCGATCTGTGGGCCCCGTGGTGCGGCCCCTGCCGCGCGCTTGGCCCCATTCTCGAAAAGCTGGAAGTGGCTTACGAAGGCCGCTTCAAGCTGGTGAAAATCAACACCGAAGAAGAGCAGGAACTCGCCGCTGCGTTCGGCGTGCGCAGCATTCCCATGGTCATGCTGCTCAAGGACGGCCAGCCAGTGGACGGTTTCGTGGGCGCGCTGCCCGAAGGCCAGATCCGCGAATTTCTCGACAAACACGTTCCCGATTCCGCGCCGGAGCAGGCGGATGATGCCGAGCCGAGCGATGCCGAAGCTGAGTCTGCACCCGCGCTGCCGCCGCTGGAAAAGCTGCAGCAGGATCTGGCCACCAATCCGGCCAACGACACCGCGCGCAAGGCGTATGTGGAGTTGCTGCTCAAAGACGGCCGCACCGCCGACGCCGCACTGGCGTTCGAACCTCTTGCCGGCAAGGCGTTGGCCGACGCCCGCATCCAGGCGCTGTCCGACTGGCTGGCCGCCGCGCAGGCCGCGCCCGGCCTGCCCCCTGTTGCCGCGCTGCAGGCCAGCATCGCGGCCAACAAGCGCGACTTCGACGCCCGCTACGCCCTGGCGCAGCAACACATGGCCGCACAGCAGTGGACGGCGGCGCTGGACGAACTGCTCGACATTCTCATGCGCGACAAAAACTGGAGCGAAGACCGCGCGCGCAAGACCTTTGTCAACATCCTGGAGTTGATGACGCCTGCAGATGCCCCCAAGCCCACGCCCGGCCAGCCCCCGGCCACCGATCCCACGGTGGAGAGCTACCGCCGCCGCCTGAGCATGACGGTACTGAGTTGAGTGCTTCGGATCTCACAAAAACGCCGACTTGAAGTCGGCGTTTTTCATGGCGTTTACACACGCGTTACAGCGTGATCTGCGTCCCCAGCAGCTTGAGAAACTGCCCCATCCAGGCCGGATGCGCGGGCCAGGCCGGGGCGGTCACCAGATTGCCCTGCGTCACCGCCTGATCGACAGCAATATCGGCATAGTCGCCGCCAGCCTCACGCACCTCCGGGCCGCAGGCCGGATAGGCAGAGCACTTGCGCCCCTGCAGCACCCCTGCCGCCGCCAGAATCTGTGCGCCGTGGCACACCGCCGCAACCGGCTTGTTGGCGCTGAAAAAATGCCGCACCAAATCGAGCACCTTAGGGTTCAGACGCAGGTATTCGGGGGCGCGTCCGCCGGGGATGACCAGCGCGTCATAGTCTTCTGCTTTCACCTCGGCGAAAGTAGCGTTGAGGGTGAAATTGTGGCCGGGCTTTTCGGAATAGGTCTGCGCGCCCTCGAAGTCGTGAATCGCGGTTTTCACCTGCTCACCCGCCTTCTTGTCCGGGCAGACCGCGTGCACGATGTGGCCCACGGTCAGCAGAGTCTGGAACGGCACCATGGTTTCGTAATCTTCGGCGTAATCGCCCGCGAGCAACAGAATGCGTTTTGCAGCCATGTCGAGTCTCCATTGTGAGTTTGCCGCACATGCGGCCCGCCTATTGTGAAACGCCGTGGGTGAAAAACTCAACCCTGCGAATTTCTACAATCGGGCCATGACCCACGAAAGCCCGCCCATGACCACTGCCCTGCTGCAATCCACCCTGCGCTCCCTGCCCCTGCTGTCACGCGGCAAGGTGCGCGAAAACTATGCCGTCGGCGATGACCGCCTGCTGATGGTGGCCACTGACCGCATCTCGGCCTTCGACGTCATCATGGCCGAGCCCATTCCCGGCAAAGGCGAAATCCTCACTCGTATGGCGCGGTTCTGGTTCGGCCTGCTGCACGACGTGGCGCCCAACCATCTGCTCGACATCGATCCCGAGACCGTGGTAGCGCCCGATGAGCGCAATCAGGTGCGCGGTCGCGCCATGGTGGTCAAACGCCTCAAGCCACTGCCGGTAGAAGCCGTGGTGCGCGGCTATCTCGCGGGCTCCGGCTGGAAAGACTATCAAGCCACCGGCGCGGTCTGCGGCGTCGCCCTTCCAAAGGGCTTGAAGCTCGCCAGCAAACTGCCCGCGCCCATTTTCACCCCCGCCACCAAGGCCGAACTGGGCGAACATGACGAGAACATTTCCTTCGCGCAAATGGAACAGGCCATAGGCAGCAAGCTCGCCGCGCAGGTGCGCGACATCAGCATCACCCTCTATCAACGCGCCGCCGACTATACCGCCGCGCGCGGCATCCTGATCGCCGACACCAAGTTCGAGTTTGGCCTCGATGACAACGGCGCCCTCACCCTGATGGACGAAGTGCTCACCCCGGATTCCTCGCGCTTCTGGCCCGCCGACACTTGGGTTGAAGGCAGTTCGCCCCCCAGCTTCGACAAGCAGTTCCTGCGCGACTGGCTAGAAGGCGTGCCCGGCTGGAACAAACAACCACCGCCCCCCGCCCTGCCCGACGACGTCATCGAGCACACCCTGGCCCGCTACCGCGAGGCACTGGAGCGTCTTACGTCCTGACGGCGTAGGCGCCGACGACCCCGACAAAGATCGCCAGCCCCAGATAGTGATTGAGGCGGAAAGCGCGAAAGCAACGCGCCGGATTGCGCTCGCGGATCAAGGCGTAGTGATGCACGGCCTGTGCCGCCGCGGCCGCCAGGCCAATGAAGTAAGGCCAGCTTAGTTGCAGCGCCCACCCCACGGCAGCCCACAGCGCGATGTAGGCGCAATAGCTCGCCATCACCGCCGCCACGTCGGCGCGGCCGAAGGTGATGGCCGAGGTCTTGATGCCGACCTTGAGATCGTCTTCGCGGTCGACCATGGCGTATTCGGTGTCGTAGGCCAGCACCCAGAACAGATTGCCCAGCAGCAGCACCCAGGCCAGCAGCGGCACCTCGCCGCGCGCTGCGGCGAAGGCCATGGGAATGCCGAAGCTGAAGGCGACGCCGAGATAGGCCTGCGGCAGCGCCAGCCAGCGCTTGGTGTAGGGATAGGCGATGGCGATCAGCAGCGCGGCGACCGACATCTGGATGGTCAGCGCGTTGGTGGTGAGCACCAGGCCGAAGGCGGCGAGTGCGAGCGCAGCACCGACCAGCAGCGCCTCGCGGGTGGACACCTTGCCAGACGTGACCGGACGCTGCGCGGTGCGGCGCACGGCGCGGTCGAAGTCTTGATCGGCCACATCGTTCACCGCACAACCGGCCGAGCGCATGAGAAACGTGCCGGCGATGAACACGACGACCAGCCACCCGCTCGGGCGGCCATCACTGGCGATCCACAGGGCCGAGAGACTGGGCCACAACAACAGGAGAGAACCGACCGGCTTGTCCCAACGGATCAAGGCCAGCCATAAGCGCAGACGTTCCATGCGTGAATTATCGCCACGCAGGGAACGTCTGCAAAACCATCAGCCTTCGAGCAGCGAACGCAGCATCCAGGCGGTTTTTTCGTGAATGTCCAGGCGCTGAGTCATCAGGTCGGCGGTGGGCTGATCGTTGACCTCGTCGGCCACGGTGAACACCGCGCGTGCCGTCTTGGCCACGGCCTCATGGCCCTTGACCAGAATGCCGATCATCTCCTGCGCCTTGGGCGGCTGCGCTGGCACATCGGCCAGACTGGAGCGTGAACTAAAAGCCTGATAGGAGCCCGGCACGGAGAAGCCGAGTGCGCGGATGCGCTCGGCAATCGGATCAACCGCATTCCAAAGCTCGGTGTACTGATCCATGAACATCAGGTGCAGGGTGTTGAACATCGGCCCGGTGACGTTCCAGTGGAAGTTGTGCGTGGTGAGATAGAGCGTGTAGGTGTCGGCCAGCAGATGCGAGAGCTGCTCGGCCACTTTGGCTCGGTTGTCATCCGAAATGCCGATGTGAATCGGGGTCGATGAGGCATGCAGGGTGCTTTTGCTCATGATGTTCCTTTCAGTCTGTTGGATCAAAGTTAACCATAGCGCCCGGCAGCAAACCGGCGCAAGCGCGGGGCATCGATAAAACGAGAGATCGGCCTGTCAGTCGCAGTGCTCAAGCGCCATAGCCCTCCGGGTTGCCCTGCTGCCAGCGCCAAGCGTCGGCGCAGATCGTGTCGAGCCCGCGTTTGGCGCTCCAGCCCAGCAATTGCCGCGCCGCACTCGGATCGGCCCAGCATTCGGCGATGTCGCCCGGACGGCGTGCCACGATTTCATACGGCAGATCGCGGCCAATGCTCTTGCCGAAGGCCTGCACCATCTGCAACACCGAGTAGCCTTGGCCCGTGCCGAGGTTGACGGTGAACATGCCCTCATGGCCCAACAGATGGCGCAGCGCCGCCACATGGCCCTCGGCCAGATCCATGACGTGGATGTAGTCGCGCACGCCGCTGCCGTCCACCGTGGGCCAGTCGCCGCCGAACACCCGCAGCTTCTGCAGGCGGCCCACCGCCACCTGCGTGATGTAGGGCATGAGGTTGTTGGGAATGCCGCGCGGGTCTTCGCCGATGAGCCCGCTTTCGTGCGCGCCCACAGGGTTGAAGTAGCGCAGACGGGCGATGCGCCAATGCGGCTCGGCCCGGTGCAGGTCGCCGAGAATTTCTTCGATCATCAGTTTGCTGCGGCCGTAGGCATTGGTCGCGCTGAGCGGAAAGTCTTCGCGGATGGGCACTGAAGCCGGATCGCCATAGACCGTGGCGGAGGACGAGAAAATGAGGTTGTGCGCCTTGGCGCGCTGCATCGCCTCGAGCAAAACCACCGTGCCACCGACGTTGTTGTCGTAGTACATCAGCGGTTTTTCCACCGATTCGCCCACCGCCTTGAGTCCGGCGAAGTGGATCACCGCGTCGATCTTGTGCTGCGCAAACACTGCGTCGAGCCGCGCCGCATCGCGAATATCGGCTTGCACAAATGCGGGGCGTTTACCGGTGATGCGCTCCACCCGCGCCAGCGACTCGGCACTGCTGTTGCACAGGTTGTCGTACACCACAGGGGCGTAACCGGCTTCGATGAGGGCAACACAGGTGTGCGAGCCGATGTAGCCGGCGCCGCCGGTGACGAGGATGGTGGCTGAGGTCATGTCGTTTTTGCGGTGAATTTCGAGGAAAGGAAGGAAGAAGGGTTTCTCCTATTCTGCCTTGTCAACAAGAGGCACGCGCATCGCACACGCATCTTTCACGCAGGCGCCCCGTTACGATGCTGCGCCATGACCCCAGAAGCTCGCAACCAAACCCCTCCTTCCCCCTGGATCGTGCGCCACGCCCATTTATTGCGCGCTGGCGGCAACGTGCTCGATGTGGCATGCGGCGGAGGTCGCCATGTGCGCTGGCTGCGGCAGCGCGGCCATACGGTGTTTGCGGTGGACCGCAACGCCCAAGCCCTCGCCGGGCTGCGCGATCTGGCGCAGGTGCAGGTGGCCGACCTGGAAGCCGGTCCCTGGCCCTACGGCGAACAAACTTTCGATGTGGTGGTCGTAACCAACTACCTCTGGCGCCCTTTGCTGCCACGCATCGTGGAAGCGGTCGCCCCCGGCGGCTTTCTGCTTTACGAAACCTTCGCCCTCGGTCAAGCCAGCGTGGGCAAGCCGTCGAATCCTGATTTCTTGCTGCGCCCCGGCGAGTTGCTCGACGTGGTGCGCCCGGCGCTGCGCGTACTGGCCTTCGAAGACGGCTTTGTTCAAGCGCCTCACCCCGCGTATGTGCAGCGCATCGCCGCCGTGCGCGAAGCGCCGGGCGCCACCGCGGCAGGCCGATACAATCTTCCCATTTGACAAGCAGCTCACAAGCAGCACACGCAGAACAATGTCCTCCCAACCTCTGGTCATCCGCGGCAGCATCGTCGCCTTGGTGACCCCCATGCACTCCGATGGCAGCGTGGACTACCCCGCGCTGCGCAAGCTGGTCGACTGGCACATCGAACAAGGCACCGACTGCATCAGCCCCTGCGGCACCACGGGCGAATCTCCCACCCTGCCGGTGGACGAGCACATCGAAATCGTGCGCACGGTGGTCCAACAGGCGGCTGGCCGCGTGCCCGTGATGGCCGGCGCCGGCGCCAACTCCACGCGCGAAGCCATCGAACTCTCCAAGCGCTGTCAGGAAGTCGGGGCCGATTGCGTACTCAGCGTCGTGCCCTACTACAACCGCCCCACGCAAGACGGCATGGTGGCGCATTTCACCGCCATCGCCGAGGCGATCGGCATCCCCGTGGTGCTCTACAACGTGCCGGGCCGCACCGTGGCCGATATGCAGGTGGACACTGCCCTGCGTCTCGCACAGGTGCCCGGCATCATCGGCATCAAAGAGGCCTCTGGCAACATCGACCGCGCCGCGCAGCTCATTCGGCGCGCTCCGCCGTCGTTTGCCATTTATTCCGGCGACGACCCGACCGCCGTGGCGCTGATGCTCCTGGGCGGGCATGGCAACATTAGCGTGTCAGCCAACGTCGTCCCGCGCCGCATGCACGAACTGTGCGCGGCCGCGATGGCGGGCAATGCTGCGCAGGCCAGCAAACTGCACTTCGAGCTCATCGATCTGAATCAGCAACTGTTCTGTGAACCCAACCCCATTCCGGTCAAGGAAGCACTGCGCCTAATGGGTCGCATCGACTCGGGCCTGCGACTACCCCTGACCCCCTTGCAACCGACCTTTCACGCCCCGTTGCGCGCGGCCTTGCAGGCGCTGGGCCTGCCGTTGGTTCACTAATTTCGTTTACTGATTTTCCCCATTCACCCCTTCGCATCTCCGAGACCTTCTTGCGTATGAACCTATCCAATCACTGGCGGTTGAGCGCCTTGGCCATTGCCCTGAGCGCCGGCGCCTTCCTCAGCGGCTGCTCGTCCCTGAACACCGTTGTTCAGGGCAAGGGAGTGGACTACGAGAGCGCCAAACAGGGCAACTCGCTCGAAGTGCCGCCCGACCTCACCCAACTGGCGCGACAAGAGCAATACGTCGTTCCGGGCAGCTCCAATGCCCCGGTGAGTGCGCTCGCCTACGACAAGGGAGTGCAAACCGCCGAGCAAGTCGCCAAGGCCAACACTGTTCTGCCGCAATACCCTGGCATGCGCATCGACCAAGCGGGCGGTCAACGCTGGCTGGTGGTTGACTCCAGCCCCGATCAACTCTGGGAAAAAGTCAAAGGTTTCTGGCAGGAAAACGGCTTCTATCTCACCCAGGCTGATGCCACAACCGGCGTGATGGAAACCGACTGGGCGGAGAACCGGGCCAAACTGCCGCAAGACTTCATCCGCAAATATCTGGGCAAGGTGTTCGACAGTCTGTACGACACCGGCACGCGCGACCGCTTCCGCACGGTGTTCGAGCGCACCCCGGACGGCAAAGGCACGCAAATCTACATCACCCACCAGACAATGAAAGAGGTCTACAACTCCAACGACAAATCGACCACGGCCTGGGAGCCCGCCACGCCCGATCCAGGGCTCAACACCATCTTTCTGCGCAAACTCATGGTCACCCTGGGTCTGAGTGAGGAGGCGGCGAAACAACGCATCGAAAATCCAGTGCAGCTGGCCCAACCGGTTGCCTCGAAACTCGTGGACGACGGCCTGGCGCTGCAATTGCAGGACGGGTTCGAGACCGCTTGGCGCAAGGTCAGCCTGGCGATCAACACCGCAGGCTTCACCGTGATCGAACGCAACCGCGCAGAAGGCCGCTTCGATGTGCGCTACATCAGTGCTGAAGCCGCGCTCAAGGCCTCTCAGGACAGCACGGGATTCTTTGGCAAGCTGTTCGGCAAAAAGGAAAGCGAGCCCAAGCCGGCCGACTACCGCATTGCCCTGCAAAACGCCGGGACGCAAACCGTGGTGACCGTGCAGACACTTGAGGGCAAGCCGCTGCAGACCGACGACGCGCGCAAGATTCTGCAAATCCTGCAACAGCAGATTCAGTAAGCCGTAAGTCACCCAAGACCATGGCCAACTTGAGGGCTATGGTCGACCAAAATTCAGACAACAAAAAAGCCGGCTTGCGCCGGCTTTTTTGCGTCTGCAAAGAAATTACTTGGCAGCGCTGGCGCCAGATGCAGCAGCAGCCGGGGCCGAAGCAGCGGCGGGAGCCGAAGCAGCAGCGGGAGCCGAAGCAGCAGCAGGCGCCGAGGCCGGAGCCGAGGCAGCAGCGGGGGCAGAGGCAGCAGCGGGAGCCGAAGCAGCCGGAGCGGCTTCTTCTTTTTTACCGCAAGCGGCCAGGGCGAGAGCGGCGATCATGGATGCCAGCAGAAGGGACTTTTTCATTACTTTCCTCTAAGCGTCAGTCAAAATGGGGGTTGGCCCGAAAAAATTCTTTACCGTCCTGATTGAACCCAATCGCAACCAGAACCGGTTTGCATATCAAGTTCAGCTCATAAGTATAGTGGGACTTCGGGTTATCCCCGTGTTGCAATTTCAAGGTTCCGAATTGGCATGTTGCAAAATTGTCACAAACCCAGAATCACCGCAGGAAATGCCGGGGTGGCCTGCTCCCAGACCTCGTTGAAACGCATGCGCAAGGCGTGCACACGCGCAGCCGTCTGCAAGGTCTCGCCCGACATCCATGTCGCGGTGTGTGCATAGACGGCGCAACGAGGCGCTCCTGCCATTTCGACCAGTCCGCGAGCGCCAGTTTCGGCAATCTGGCGACAACTCACCAGGTGAGCGAAGTCGCGGCGGAACGCTGCGAAGCGCGGAAAACGTTCTCTCACCTGGCTCCAGTCGAGCGCCAAAAACCGCAGGGCATCAAGGCGCCGGGCATCGCGCAGCGCCCATTGCTCCAGTTGCTGGATGAACGCGGGCTGATTCAACGGCCAGGCACGATAGTCGGCGCTAAAACAGTAAAGACTCGCTCCTTGATCGGCCACAAGCGCGCAGAGGGCCGCATGAGCTTGAGTGCGCGACGCGAAGGGCATATCTTGGCCGGGCAATGTCATCTGGATGTCACTCGGGTTTGCTAGGTGGACGAACTCTCGGCTGAACGCTCACTGGACTACCCTCCTCGCTACGCTCGACTCCCCGTGGGAGTTGAGCGCTCATGGCCCGGCTGCAACCAGCCGATGGCACACCAGTCGGCCAAGGCGGTCAGCTCTGCCGAAGTCGCCGTCTGAACCTGCGCAGCGCTCAGGTTTTGCTGATCGGCCAGTTGGCGCAGCAACGCGGAGGACGCCAATGCAGCATCCACCTTCTCTCCATTGAGAAACAGCGCCTGCTCGGTGTAGAGCATCTTGCTGCGGCGATCGAGCCGACAACCCGTCTGCCGACACGCGCGGCGCAATGTGGCGGCAGGGGTTTCGACGCTTTCGAACCAGACCTGGGGCTTGGGAGTGGTGAGGTAAAGACCGAGCACGTTCTCGAACATCGCGGCGTCGGGTTTGAGTCGGTTGAAAGCCTCGCGGGCAAACTTCACCATGGCCTCGGGTAGTCGCGCAGGAGACGCCCCCGAGCGCAGCGGCGGATCGCGGTAGATCGCGCCGCCTTGCTGCGCCTCCGCCAGTTGCCACAGCACTTCCTTGAGCAACTCGCCCTGCGGCGGCGCGCGAAAGCCCACCGAATACGTCATGCAATCGCCGCTGGCCGCGATGCCGTCGTGGCCCCAGCCGGGGGGCAGATAGAGCATGTCGCCGGGTTCGAGGATCAGGTCTTCCTCGGGCGTGAATTTCGCCAGCAGCTTGACCGGTTTGCCCGCTTGCAGCGTGGCGTCTTCCACCGGGCCGATGCGCCAGCGCCGCCGCCCGGCGGCTTGCAGCAGGAACACGTCGTAAGCATCTTGGTGCGGCCCAACGCCGCCGCCCTCGCTGGCCCACGAAATCATCAGGTCGTCGAGCCGCGCGTCGGGAATGAAGCGGAATTGCCGCAGCAAATCGCCTGCGGCATCGACGTGCAGGTTCACCCCCTGAACCAGCAGCGTCCAGTTGCGCTGCTCGACGGGCGGAAGCTGCTTGCGCGAAAAAGGCCCGTGATCGAGCTGCCAGCGGCGACCCGCGCGCTGCAACAGGCGCGATTCGACATCTTCATGCGCGGCCAGAGCAAACAGTTGCGCGCGGGTCAGCAGGGGCTTGAAGCCCGCAAAGGCCTGACGCAGCAGCAGCGGTTTACGCTGCCAGATTTCGCGCAGAAAGCGGGCTTCGGTGAAGGCCCCCCAATGAAGCGTCGCAGTTGACATCTTTGTCATGTTCCAATGCGGGCGAACTTTTGGTCGTTCCCCGTTTCCATACTCAGACTCCAGCGAGCATAACCATGAAAATTACCGAAGGCCTTGTCGCCACCCTGTCCTGGCGCATGACAGACTCGCAAGGCGAGTTGATCGACGAAAACGCCGAAGGCGACGATTTCTATGTCGGCGGCGACGATCTGCTGCCGCGCATGGCCGAGCAGATGCTGGGCATGGGCGTGGGCGACAAGGGCGACATCTACCTGCAGCCAGAAGATACCTTCGGCGACTATGACGCCGACTTGCTGCTGGTCGAAGACCGCAAGCTGTTTCCCGCCGAACTCGAAGAGGGCATGATGTTCGAGCAACTGCCCGAGGGCTGCGCGCCAGGCGATGCCGATGCCTTCTACACCGTGACCGAAATTCACGACGACAAGGTGCTGCTCGACGGCAACCATCCGCTAGCCGGTATGGCGCTGCGCATCGAGTACACCGTGCTGGACGTGCGCGAGGCCGATCCCGACGAAATCGAGGCGCAGAGCGCCCTGCTCGATTCGGCTGATGCAGGGCTGTTTCTCCCCGGCGAGAAATAAACCCCGCGGTAAACCCCGCTGTTAGACGTCATTCTCGGTTTTTCTGCTGCGCGCTGGCTGCTTCGCGCGCCAGCCGCGCTTTTTTGCGCGCGCGCCATTCCAGCCGCAGATGCAAACTCCAACCGAACAGGGTGATGAAATAGCCGACAACGGCCAGAATGAGCGCCAGCAGCGGGACACCGACAAACAGCGGCGTGCCCAGATTCCAGGCCCAGTGCGCCAGCGCGACGGTCGAATCCCAGAGGTGCAGCCAGTCGAAATCGGGCGGCGCGGTGAGCCTTTGCGCGGCCTGCGCGGGGCTGACCAGCACGCCGAGCTTGTAGGCCACGAGGTAGAGCGGCACGATGGTGAGCGGATTGCTGTAGAGCGTCATCACCAGGGCGATGGGAAAGTTGCATCGCACCAGCACAGCCAGAATACCGGCGGTGAGCATCTGGAACGGGCCGGGAATCAAACCGCCGATCATGCCCGCCGCCACCGCCAGCGCCACGCTGCGGCGGTTCAGACTCCACAGCGCCGGGTGCGCAATGTATTTGGCGAAGGGGCGCAGCACCGGGCTGCCTTGCATCGCCTCGAATTTGCGCACCAGCAGCTTGGCCCAACGGCGTGCCATGTGACAGCCTCTGTGTGTTCCGTGCGGATCAGTGCGCGCCGGTGGAGCCAAAGCCCCCGGCGCCGCGCTCGGTGGCGTCGAACTGATCGACCACCTCCCACTGCGCCTGCGCCACCGGCACGATGACCATCTGCGCGATGCGCTCCATCGGTTGCACGGTGTAGGCCGCGCTGCCGCGGTTCCAGCAGCTCACCATCAGCGGGCCTTGGTAGTCGGAATCGATCAGCCCGACCAGATTGCCCAGCACCAAGCCATGCTTGTGCCCCAGGCCGGAGCGCGGCAGCAGCATGGCGCACAGACCGGGATCGCCGATGTGCATGGCCAGGCCGGTGGGAATGAGCTCGGCCTGCCCCGGTTGCAGGGTCAGCGGGGCGTCGATGCAGGCGCGCAGATCCATGCCCGCGCTGCCCGGGCTGGCATAGGCGGGAAGCTGCTCGCGCAGACGGTCATCGAGAAGGCGGACGGCGATACGGGGC
>CALBRU010000115.1 GCA_937927695.1 uncultured Thiomonas sp.
CGCTCGGTGCACATCAATTCGGCCTGCGCGACTACGCGGCCTTCGACCGAAGCCTCTGCCGTGAACTTGTAGATGCCCCGCATATTGCGCGTCATCTCGACGTACAGATCGAGACGATCGCCCGGAATGACGGGCTGTTTGAAGCGCGCATTGTCGATGCCCACCAAGTAATACAGCGACCCCTGCGCCGGTGTTTTTCCCACCGAACCAAACGCCAGAATGCCCGAAGCCTGCGCCAGCGCCTCAAGAATGAGCACACCGGGCATGATGGGCTTCTGCGGGAAATGGCCGGTGAAAAACGGCTCGTTGAAAGTGATGTTCTTGTAGGCCTTGATGTACTTGCCGTTCACTTGCTCGACCACGCGATCGACGAGCAGCATGGGGTAACGGTGCGGAAGCAGTTCAAGGATTTGCGTGATGTCTTGCGTGGTCGTCATGTCGATGGTTCTGTTTTCAAAGACTCGATGTGTTGTTCTAAATGGCGGATACGGTCTCGCAGTTGATGCAACTGGCGCACGGTCGCCGCATTGCGCTCCCAGTTGGCATGGGTGTCCAGCGGGAAGGCGCCGGTGTACATGCCCGGTTGACGCACGGAGCGTGAAACCAGCGACATCCCGCCGATGACCACACCGTCGGCAATGCTCAAATGTCCCGCTATGCCGACCCCCCCGCCAATGAAGCAATAAGCGCCGATCTCCGCGCTGCCCGATATGCCCACGCAACCCGCCAGCGCGGTATGCGCGCCGATGCGCACGTTGTGGGCCACCTGCACCAGATTGTCGATCTTCACGCCCAGGCCGATTTCGGTATTGTCCAGCGCTCCGCGGTCGATGGTGCTGTTCGCCCCCACCTCCACATCGTCTTCCAACACGGCGATGCCGACCTGGGCGATCTTCACTCCGGCGCCGCTTGCATCACGCGCATAACCAAAGCCATCGCTGCCGACGACTGCACCCGACTGCAACACGCAACGTGCCCCGAGTCGACACCCCCAGGCCACGCTACTACGCGGATGCAGCACCGAACCGGCGCCGATCACGGCATCGCGCCCCACGAAGCAGCCTGCTCCGATATGTGCCGCTTCCCCAATTTGCGCACCCGCCTCGATGACCGCAAAGGCGTCTACCCGCGCAGCGGGAGAAACCTGAGCCGCGGGATCGATCTGCGCGGTGGCATGACACCCCGGCTCAAACGGCGGCTGCCGCAAGGCCCAGAACCACTGCGACAGGTGTGCGTAATACAAATAAGGATCGCGGGCGACAATCGCATTGCCCGAGCGCGGCAACGCACCGCGAAGCGACTCGGGCAGGATGACCGCACCGGCCGCGGTCTCGGCCAGTTGCGGGCGCAGCTTGTCCCTGTTCAGAAAGGTGATGTCGGTTTCAGTGGCCGAGCCGATAGGCCGCAGGCGCTGAACGACCGCTTGCCCATTCCCGATGAGTTCGCCGCCGAGTCGGGCCGCAATCTGCTCAAGCGTGAGGCCATCCATAAAGATGCCAGGCGTCGACACAGCCGACTGGCTCACTTGCCCGACTGAGCATCCAGCGCTTTGAGCACCTTGTCGGTGATGTCGATACGCGGATTGACGTACACCGCTTCCTGGAAAATGATGTCGTAGTGATCTTTCAGGGCGATGTCGCGTACGACCTTGTTGGCCTTGTCGAGCACCGAGGCCAGCGCTTCGTTGCGGCGGGCGTTGAGGTCTTCAGAAAACTCTCGCTGCTTACGCTGGAACTCGCGGTTCATGTCCACGAGGTTCTGCTGCGCCTTGATGCGATCTGCATCTGACATGACCGGACCGTTCTTTTCCAGGCTCTCGTTGGCCGCCTTGATCTTGGCCGCCATGTCCTGCAGGTCCTTGTCGCGCTTGGAAAACTCGGCCTCCAGCTTCTGCTGGGCCGCTTTGGCCAGGGTGGAGTCTTTCAGCACCCGTTCGGTGTTGATGAAGCCGATCTTGAAGGGTGCGTTGACCGCAGCCCCAGCCGCGGGCGCCGCCGTCTGCGCCATGACAGGCGTGCCGACCAAAAACGCGGCGGCACAAACCGCGGCCAGAAGAGTGCGAGGTAGAGATACGGTGTGGAATTTCATGGAAATCGTATGAGGTTAGAAACCGGCGCCAACCGTGAACTGGAAACTCTGGAGTTTATCGGTGGACTTGTAGCGAATCGCCTTGGCCACACTGAACTTCAACGGGCCAATGGGTGAAATCCAGGACACGCCGATACCAACGGACGAGCGCATATCGCTCAGGCTGACTTTCTGGTTCTCGCCCCACACATAGCCATTGTCATTGAACACCGACATGCGAAGCGATTTGTCGGCGCCTGTGCCAGGGAAGGGAAACTGATACTCGAAATCGGCGATCAGCATTTTGGCCCCGCCCAGCGCATTGCCCTGAGCATCTTGCGGACCCAGCGAACTTTGCTGGAAGCCACGCACGGTGCCGATACCGCCGGCATACAGATTCTTGAACACCGGCAAGGGGCGGCCGTTCAACCCGTGGGCATAACCGATCAAACCGTTGAACGCGAGATTGGTGGTTCGCGTAAGCGGCAGATACTGCTGGTATTGATAGGTGATGCGGTCGTAGCGCAGGGTGCTGAACGGACTGATCTCGAAGCTCAGGCGCTGATAACGGCCATCGGTGGGCACTAGGGCGCTGTTGCGGCTATCGCGCTGCCAACCGATGGTCAACGGAGTGCCGCTGGATGTCTTGCC
>CALBRU010000116.1 GCA_937927695.1 uncultured Thiomonas sp.
TGAGCATTCTGATGTACCACGGGCTGTACGCCACCGAGGCGCAGCGCCTGGCCATCGACCCGATCGACCGGCCCTATGCCCTCTCTACAGAGACGTTTGCCAGACAGCTCGATCTGCTGGCCGCGGCCCACATTCCAGTCATCCACCCGAACGCCCTAGAGCAACCCGGCGCGCCCATGCCCGGCGGCGTGCTGCTCACCTTCGACGACGGCCACGCCAGCAATGCCGAACTCGCCCTTCCCTTGCTCAAGCAACGCGGCCTGAGCGCGCTGTTTTTCGTCACGACCGACTTCATCGGTCAGCGCGCCGGTTTCTGCACCTGGGATCAGGTTCGCCAGCTTGCGCAACAAGGCATGGTAGTGGGCGGGCATGGACAAACCCACCGCTTTCTCAGCGACCTGCCAGACGACGCGCTCAAAAGCGAGCTGCAGCAATCACATGTTCGCCTCGAAAATGAGCTCCAGATGAAGATCGGGCAAATGTCCTTCCCCGGGGGGCGTTACGACAATCGTTGCCTGCGGTTGGCGCAAGACGCGGGCTACACCGTCCTTCACGGATCGGCCATTGGTGCCCTGAGCAATCGCCCGATTGCCTCAGCGCGACCCCTGCCTCGCCTGGCCATCCGCACTGGAACGACAGACGCCACTTTCATGGCCTATGCCCGGGCCGACGCGGCTACCTTGCTTCGCGCTCAGACAATTTCGTTCGCGAAAACAGGGGCGAAACGCCTCATTGGTAACGCGCGCTACCACCAACTCTATGCGCGCGTCAAAGGCGTGCCACACCAGCAGCCATGAGCGTGACCACCCCGCACCCACGCCAAAAACCTGGGGGATTGAACAACAGGCGGCCCGCTTCAGCCCCATCGGTTGAAAATCCGGCTGAAAACCCGGTTGAAAATGCGAACTGGGCTGGCAAGGAGCTGTACTCCATACTTCGACTGCTCGCCGTACCCGCTTTATTTGTTCTCAGCATCATCGTTTTCAAACTCCATCCAGGGAAAATGGGTCTATACGGTTTTGCCCTGGTCTTTGGCTTGCTCCTGCTGATTCAATTGCGCAAAGGTCCAGAGCCCCTGCTTGCACTGGTCATCATTTATTACCCTTTAAGCAAACTCTATCCTGTTCTGATTGCACCCGGCATCAACGGTACCAATTTGCTGGAATTATTTTTGATTTCATTCTGGATAATCCATGCCTATAAAAACAAAAGAAAGATGTTCAATCCCTTGCCGTTTACACGCTTGGTAGGCATCTGGTTTTTCCTGAGCGTTATTTCTGTTTTTACGGCAATTTATCATATTGGATTGCATCCATTCATCTGGAACTATCTTTTGTCGGCTCGGGGATTTTTCGACCAGTTTATTATTTTCTTTCTGGTCGTCAATCTAGTCCAAGATAAAAATATGGCTAGACGACTCATCGTCTATATGATGTTTTCCGCAGCTGTCATTTTTCTTTACGGCATACACGAATGGTGGCTTACCCGCGGTGCAAGCAGCATCGAAAAATCGCGGCTGCTAGGCCCCATCGGGCAGCCGAACGAATTCGCAGCACAAATTATCTATTCTCTGGCGCCCTTGCTAGCCTATGGGGCCTATTATTTCCCGCGCTGGAAATCGTGGCGCTTGGCGCCCATTGTCCTGATTGGTCTGAAAGTATTGCTGGCGGCCTTTTCTCGCGGCGCTTATCTGGCTTTCGCGATGGAGCTTGCCACGCTTTCATTCGTTAAAAGCAAAAAGTTCTTTGTTCTGGTCTTGCTCGTCATTGGAACAATTTACTTTTTCATTCCCGCCTTGGTCCCCAATTCGATGAAGGCTCGAGTGGCTCAAACTTATCAGGATCACGAAGTTGATTCGAAAATCGACAAGAGTGCAGACTCACGATTTTTACTTTGGGACGCAGCCATTCAAATGGCGAAGGAAGACCCAATTTTCGGCAAGGGGTTCGATCAGTTTCACAGCTTGGTGCCAAACTATGTTCCAGGATTCTATGAGGGTTCGACCGGAGATGCTACGGACAATCAGAATATGTTTTTGTATGCGGCCTCCAATATGGGCGTACCTAGCTTGATTACGCTCCTTCTAATTATCGGAGCGCTCGCTTTTCGTGGATGGTTTATTTATAAAAAGAGCAGCGTGGATATCGACCGCATCATTGGCTTGGGCGCGGTAACGCTGGTAGCAGGCCTGGTTGCCGTAAATATGTTCGGGACGCACATTATAGATACCTCGGTCGATGTGTTTCTATGGATTTATATTGCCATCGTGGCTCATCTGTTTGATCCGAAAAAACTTATCAGCGCAAAAAACAGAAATGGATAGCCGCGATAAAACCTCTCTGCACATCGTCCACATGATCGACGAACTGCCGCGCGACGGTGCGGAAATGCTGCTGCTCGATTTGATGCGCCTGCGCATACCGGGCTGCCGTTACACCATCGTCTGCCTGATCAAGGGCGGCCCGCTCGAGCAGGAGTTTGAAAAACTCGGCATTCCGGTCGTGATCTTTGGCCGCAAAGGCAAGCTGGATTTTGGCCTGATCTTCCGCGTGGCTTCGTGGCTTAGGCGCGAGCGTGTTGCGGTCGTGCACACACACCTATTCACCGCCGATACTTATGGCCGTCTGGCTGCTCGCTTGGCTGGCGTTCCGGCGGTGTTTTCGACGGTGCACAACATCGTCAACCCGTGGAAAGGGTCGGGCCGAAAACTGATCGACCGCTTGTTCGCGCGACTGAGTACCGCCGTGGTGGGCTGCAGTGAAGAGGTTACGCAAACGCTGGCCTCGCGCGACAAAATACCCGCCAGCAAGCTGGTCTCGATTCCAAATGGCATTGACCTCAAGAAATTCTCCAGCTTTTCGGGGGCGGGTGTCCGAAGTGAATTCGGGCTTCCAGAAGATCGCCACCTGATCGGCATCGTGGGCCGCCTGCACGAACAGAAGGCGCACGGTGATCTGTTTCAGGCGCTGACCCAACTTCCCCAGGTGCGCGACAAGCAGATGAACTGCCTGGTGATCGGCACGGGCGATCTTCAAGACGCGCTCAAGCAGCAGGTCAAGACTCTAGGGCTGGAAGACAGTGTGATTTTCACCGGCATGCGAACCGATGTGCCCCGCCTGGTGGCGGCCATGGATGTGTTCGTGATGTCCTCGCATTGGGAGGGCTTGCCCATTGCCCTGCTGGAGGCAATGGCGAGTTCCAAGGCGGTGCTGTGTACCCGAGTGGGCGGCATTCCCGATGTCGTCATCGACGGGGATAATGGCCTGCTGGTCGAGCCGCGTGACGTGCCGCAATTTGCCAAACGCCTGGACGATTTGCTGCAAGACCCCGCTTTGCGTACCCGTCTGGGACAGCGGGCGCGGGAAACCGTGATCGCGCGTTTCGACGTTTCGAGAACCGCCGCGGCATACAACCGTCTCCATCAGCAAGCGCTGGGCCTGTCGTCAGAGCCTCAACCGGCGCATGTCGCCCCTGCGGAGTAAATCATGCGTCGTCTGCTTGCCACTGCCTTGCTGCCTTACGCCAAGCTGCGCAACACCCTGAGCCCAGGTCTGCGCGTGCTGATGTATCACCGTGTCGCGCATTTGGCCGCCTATGACCAGCTCACGGTATCGCCTGCGCGTTTTGCCCAGCAGATGCAGGAGTTGTCTGCGCACAACGTGGTCAGCCTCGAAGACGGGTTGCGGGCGATTCAGGCCGGGCCCTTGCGCAAACCGCTGATCGCCGTGACCTTCGACGACGGCTATCTCGATAATCTGACCGAGGCCTTGCCCATCCTGCAGCGCTATCGCATTCCGGCGACTATTTTTGTGACCACCCAGTTCTGCGATCAGGCGCTCAGCCACCCCCGCTACGGCAGTCAGCCGACCGAGCGGCTGCATCTCAACTGGGACGAGGTGAGCGCTCTCGCTCGGTCTCCCGGTATCACCATCGGCTCGCATACCCGCACCCACCCCTATCTGCCGACCGTCAGCGATGCGCTGGCGCAGCAGGAAATCACTACCAGCCGAAGCG
>CALBRU010000117.1 GCA_937927695.1 uncultured Thiomonas sp.
GGTCTCGACCAGCCGAATTTTCGCTTCGATTCTTCAAGTCCGACAGGCTGCTAGGAGCCTGGCTGTGGATGATGCAGGCATGGTTGATGCTTCATCGCATTGACCCTGCCCAGGAGGACGCCATGCTTGCCGTAGCCGCCTATAAAACCGTGTTCGATGTCAACGCCGTGGAGCGCAAGCTTCACAACATGGGGCCCGACGCCAATGAACACCTTCGCGGCACCTACCAGCGCATGCTGGCCACCGGCGGCGAGCGTCTGGCCATCAAGCCGCAGGACGCGCCCGAGATGTCGGAACTCTGCGCAGATCTGCCCAACTTCGGCGCGCCGCTGCGCGATATCCAGCGCAGCCTAGCGCTGTGCGCCGACAGCCGGGACCCGGTGGAAATCATGCCCATGCTGCTGCTGGGCGATCCCGGCATCGGCAAGACGCACTTCGCCCGCCGGGTGTCTGCGTTGTTGGGCACCAGCTGTGCGGTGGCGCCGATGAATGCGCTCACGGCGGGCTGGATTCTGTCCGGGGCTTCATCGCAATGGAAGAATTCTCGTCCGGGCAAGGTTTTCGACACCCTCGTTGGCGGCGAATATGCCAACCCGGTGCTGGTGATCGACGAGATCGACAAGGCTGCGGGAAACGCGCAGTACGACCCGCTGGGCGCGCTCTACAGCCTTCTCGAAGCCGATACCGCGCGCGCCTTCACCGACGAGTTCGCCGAAGTGCCGATCGACTGCAGCAGCGTGATCTGGATCGCCACCGCCAACGATGCCAGCCACATTCCCGAGCCCATACTGAACCGGCTCAATGTGTACGACATCGCCCCGCCCGACGCCGAGGGCACGCGGCAGATTGCGGCCAACCTCTACCGCGAGATCCGCGACAGCCACGACTGGGGCGCGGCCTTTCCCGAGCAGCCCGACGACGAGGTGCTCGACGTGCTGCAGCAGTGCAAGCCGCGCGAACTGCGCCGCCTGCTGCTGGGTGCCTTCGGTGCCGCCAAGCTCGATCACCGCACGGCGCTGGAGTCCAAGGATTTCGACTTCGAGCGCCTGCGACGTCAGCAGCGTATCGGCTTCATGCACTGAAGCTCAAGCCAGCAGCGGCCCGACCACGCGCCGAAGTCGATCTTGCGTCCATGCCGGATGTGGGTCGTTCCAGCCGTTGTCGGCCAGGCGCCCGGCGCGGTCGATGACAAAACTCACCGGGATGCGCCAGATGCGGCCGTAGCCGCCGAACCACGGGCTGGGCAGCAGGCCGACCGGAAAGGACAGAGTCTCGGCCACGGCGCGCACCTGCGGCAGACGCTCAGGCCCGTCCAGACAGAAGCCCAGCACCCGCAGGCCCTGCGCCGCATGCTCCGCGGCATAGCGCGACAGCACGGGCAGCTCTTGTCGGCAGGGGTCGCACCAGGTCGCCCAGAAGGTGAGGATCACGACCTCGCCGCGCAGATCGGCGGTGGACAGCGTGAGGCCGTCCAGCGTGTGCAGTACCGCGACAGGCGCGGGCAGGCCCACGCGCAAGTCATCGGCCCATGCGGCCTGCGTGCCCAAACCGAGCGCGCCCATGCCGAATAGGGACAGGCCGATGTGAGCTCCGCGTTGCAGCAGGATGCGTCTGGACAGGCCGGTCATTGCGCGCCGGTTCAGTGTTTCATGCCGTGCATGTGATTCATGTCCATGCCTTTCATGTCGCCCGGCCCCGAGGCGGTGGGTTTGCGCACCTCGAACTCCGTGGTCACCGTCTGACCGTCCGAGAACTTGAGCGTGACTGGCACCGTCTGCCCCGGCTCGATCCCCGGCTTGGGCTGCATCAGCATGATGTGATAGTCGCCCGGGGTGAACGCCATGCTTTTGTGCGGAGCGATGGCGATGGCATCGACGTGCACCATATTCGACATGCCGTTCTTGTTGACCGTCTGGTGCAGCATGACCATGCCGTATTTCGGGCTGGACGCGCCGACGAGCTTGATTTCCTTGTCGGTATCGTTGGTGACCTTGGCATAGCCGCCTGCGGGCAGATTGGCCGGCAGCCAGCGGATCCAGGCGTCAGTCACCTGGATGCCCGCGGCGAAGGCCGAGCCGAGCAGCCCCAGGCTGAGTGCGCCTGCGGCCAGGCCGCGCCGGGCGGTGCGAGAGAAAAAAGCGTTTGAACGCATGGTGAACTCCGTTTGCGAGTGAAAGAAAGCAGAGATTAAAACGCGGTACTGATTCCCAGGCTGGCCGTCCAGTGCGGGAAGAGCTGATAGCCGTCGAGGCGGCTGTACACCGGCAGTTGCACAAAGCCGTAGGCTTGCCAGCCCTTGACCAGCGTCGCCGATAGGCCGGGGCTGAGGTAGGCCACGGTGCCCGCAGTATCCGCGGTGTCTGCCAGCGCGCCCTGGTCGTGGCTTTTGTGCGTGATGTTCACCTGCACTTGCGGCACGAAATCGGGGCGCGCCTCATCGCGCAGGCCAAAACTCAGGCTGGCGAGGTTGCCCGGCCGGTAGTCCTCGCCCGGGGTGTCGAGCTTGTGCGCCACCGCCGCCTGAAATTGACCGCTGACGAAGGCGTCGAAGTCTTGGCTGACAGCCTGGTATGCGTAGGCGCCGACGATGACGTCGGTGCTGCCGGTGCCGGGCTGCAGGCTGGTGTCCACCAGTTGCCCGGAACTTGGCCCGCTGGAAAAAGCAACCGGGTTGCGCCCCACCGTGCCCGTGCCGTCGGCGTTCGGCCCGCCGTAGCGGCCGGTAGGCAACTTCAGTCCGAGTTGCAGTCCGACGTTGTGCGTGGGAAGCAGGCCCTGATAGCTGCCGATGAGCTTGACGTCGCCCAGGCCGCGCAGCGTGGCGCCGCTGAGGTTGTCTGCCGTGATCTGATCTGGCGTGGCCGCGCCATAGGTGCTGTGGCTGCGGTCGATGTAGGGAATCTGCAGGTTGACCGACCAGTCGGCATTCGGGCTGTACGTCAGCCCCAGGGTGGTGTAGCGGTTGATGGTGTCGTGCTCGACTTCTTGCCCCGCGGCGGGGTTGAGCGCAGCCACGCTTGCCGCCGAAACGCTGTGCGTACCCGTGCGGAGCTGGCTCTGGTTGATGTAGTCGGTCTGCAGATTGACCCGCCAACCCGAGGCGGCGGAATAACCCATGGCGGCGTCGGTACTCAGGCTGCAGCCGCAGGTCGCGCAGGCGTGCGCAGATAAGGGAAAAGCCAGCGCCATGGCGCTGCAGGCCAGGCTGGCTGCGCGCAGGGCGCGCGACTGGGGGGCGGGCAAGCGTCTTGCCCGTGGGGAATGTACGCAAAGCATCGGAGACTCCTGTAGGCCCGCAGGGGCGGGCGTGCGTGCCGAGCGCCGCGTGTAGCGAAACGCGCGGCGCGACTTGGAAGGCGGGTCAGGAGAACCGGGGTGGAGCGCGGGGCTGTTGCGGGGAGCGGGGCGGCGCTGCCGCATGCGGCGCGGCCCGGTAGGCAGGGCATTGTGCGACCACACCTGCTTTGACGGGCAGGGCCGATGTGTCCGGCGCGGGCAACGCAGCCTGGGCGGACGCCGTGACTGCCGCCGCCGGGTTGAGCAGTACCAGCAGGCTGTGCGCGTGCGGCTGCGAGGGACTGTGGCGCGCGGGCTGTGCGCTGCGCGCCGACGCATCGTGGTCGGCGGCTGCATTCGCGCAATACGGCAGCGAGATCCAAACGGCGGCCGGCTGCTGCGCCAACGCCAGCGGCTGCAGCATGAGCGCCGCGAGCACCACCCAGATCAGACGGGAGGCGCGGCGCAGAGTGGAAAACGGACGCGGCAGAAAGCGCATGGCGGTGGAGTGTGTGCTTTGCATCTTACGCAAACAAGCGCCGTCGCTGGCAATATTGCGTTTGCGCAATACATTGCGGCTGAAATCTGATTTGGCGCAGCAGCGCCGTCAGGTAGGCAGGCTTCGCACCGCGCAGGTCAGGCCACAGGCACCTACCACGCAAGCCTTTACCATGCAAGGATGCAGACCGTCCACCCACCCGTCCCCAAGCCCTACACCCGCGCCGCCCAGTTGCCTGCTCTGCTCAAACAACGCATCGTCATCCTCGACGGCGCCATGGGCACCATGATTCAGCGCTTCAAGCTCAGCGAGGCGCAGTACCGCGGCGAGCGCTTCAAGGACTGGCCGCGCGATGTGAAGGGCAACAACGAACTGCTCAGCCTGACGCAGCCGCAGATCATTCGCGACATTCACGAAGGCTATCTGGCCGCGGGCGCCGACCTCATCGAGACCAACACCTTCGGCGCGACCACGGTGGCGCAGGACGATTACGGCATGGCCGAACTGGTGGACGAGATGAACGAAGCCTCGGCCCGGCTGGCCCGCGCCGCCTGCGACAAGTTCAGCACCCCGGACAAGCCGCGTTTCGTCGCGGGCGCTCTGGGCCCCACGCCCAAGACCGCGAGCATCAGCCCCGATGTCAACGACCCCGGTGCGCGCAATGTCGATTTCGAGACCCTGCGCGCAGCCTATGCCCAGCAGACCCGCGCGCTGATGCGCGGCGGCGCCGATGTCATTCTGGTGGAAACCATTTTCGACACCCTCAACGCCAAGGCGGCGCTGTTCGCCGTCGATGAAGTGTTTGAGCAAACCGGCGAGCGCCTGCCCATCATCATCAGCGGCACCGTGACCGACGCCTCCGGGCGCGTGCTTTCCGGCCAGACCGTGACCGCATTCTGGGCCAGCGTGCGCCACGCCCAGCCGCTGGCCATAGGGCTGAATTGCGCACTGGGCGCCGCCCTCATGCGGCCCTATCTGCAGGAACTCGCCAAGGCCGCGCCTGATACCTTCATCTCCTGCTACCCCAATGCCGGTCTGCCCAACCCGATGAGCGACACCGGCTTCGATGAAACGCCCGAACTGACCTCGCGGCTGCTGCACGGGTGTGCCGCCGACGGCTTGGCGAACATCGTCGCCGGC
>CALBRU010000118.1 GCA_937927695.1 uncultured Thiomonas sp.
ACGAGATAAGCTAGTGACTGGAGTTCAGACGTGTGCTCTTCCGATCTCTGGGGTTGCGGCTGCTTGCGTTCCATCGGTGCGGTGGGCCGGGGGGCAGCGCGCTGCACCGTAGGCGACCACAATTCGGCCTCCACCGCTTCGGGCGGGTGGCTTTTCCAGTGCACGCCGAACGCAATGAGGGCGATGAGCAGCAGGTGAAACAAGGCGGCCAGGCCGAAGGCGCGCAGCGTACCCCGCTCGTGCGGAGGCCGCAGCGCCGCAGGGTCGCCCGGAGATAAGCGCGCGGTGTTCATGCGAAAAGGGACAAAAAACGCATCAGGATGGGTTGGACTGGACGGCCAGGCCCACGCGCGCCACACCGTGCTGTTTGAGCAGATTGAGCGCGCGCATCACCGCGTCGTACTTCACGTTTTTGTCGGCGGCGATCAGCACCGGCATGGCATCGAGGCTCAGACCGGCCTGCGCGGCCAGTTGCTGTACCGTCTGCGGCAAGTCCTTGAGGCTGACGGGCTGCGGCGCGGCGTTGGCGGCCTTGCTCTTGGGGTCGCGCAGCGAGACTTCGAGCATGTCATCCTTCTGGATGGTCACCTGCACCAAGGTGCTGGGCGCCTGCGGCGCATTGCCCACGGTGGGCAGCTTGACCATGGTCGGCGTGATGAGCGGCGCGGTGACCATGAAAATGATCAGCAACACCAGCATGACGTCGATGTAGGGCACGACATTGATGTCGGCTAGAGCGCGCCGCGAGCGATGCCCACGACTGCTGGATTGGAGGGCGGGCATGTCAGAACTTCCCAGGGGGCAGCGAACAGAGTGAGCGTGGGGGCAGCATCAGGACTCCCGACGGGCCGCCCCTAGGGAGGCCTGCGCCCCCTCGGGGGGCAGCGAACAGAGTGAGCGTGGGGGCAACCATCTCAGCGCCCTCCGCCAAAGCCGGTGACCGGCCCGGCACGCCCGGCGCTTGCTGCCGCGGCCGACTGCGCGGCGCTCGGCGCGGGCGTGCTCTGGCGCTGCAGGATATTGGAGAACTCTTCAGTGAACGATTCAAAGCGGTTGGCCAGGCGGTCGATGTCGCGGGCGAAGAAGTTGTAGGCGATCACCGCGGGGATGGCGGCGAACAGGCCGATGGCCGTGGCCACCAGCGCCTCGGCGATGCCGGGCGCCACGGTGGCCAGTGTGACCTGCTGAAGATTGGACAGGCCGACGAAGGCGTGCATGATGCCCCACACCGTGCCGAACAGGCCGACATAGGGCGAGACCGATCCGACCGAGGCGAGAAAGGACAGGTTGGCTTCGAGCGCGTCCATCTCGCGCTGGAAGGCGGCGCGCATGGCGCGGCGGGCGCCGTCCACCAGGGTGGAGCCGTCGAGCACATGGCGCTCGCGCAGCTTGAGGTATTCACGCATGCCCGAGGCGAAGATGCGCTGCAGCGGGCTGCCGTGGCGGCCGTTGCTCAGCGCCGATTGGTACAGGTCGTTGAGCCCCGTGCCCGACCAGAATTCCTGCTCGAAGTCTTCAGACTTCACCCGCGCCGACTTGATGGCGAAATATTTGCGGAAGATGACGGTCCAGCTCGCCAGCGATACGGAAAGCAGAAGCGCGAGCACCAGCTGCACCACGATGCTGGCGCCGAGCACCATGGACACGATGGAGAAATTTTGATCCATAGGGAGGTCTGGCTGTAGTGAGTGGGAGAGTGAGCGCGCGGCTCAGGAGAGACAGCCTGCATTACAACAAATCCCCAACGGGCGCGGCCACTGCGGAGAAGACAGGATTGCGGAAAAAAGGTTCACGACGAGGAGGGTTGCACCTCAGGGGGCGGGTGAAGCAGGCTCCGCCCAGCGGCTGACGCGGTCGAAGACTTCCCGCGGAATGCGCGAAGGCCGCAGAGTGGCCGCAGCCACGCAACCCACGCGAACCGTAGCCTCGCACAGCATCGCGATGGGCGCACCGCTCGTGTCGCAGCGCCAGGCCTGTTGCGCGACGGTGAGGCTGGCGCTGCCGATGTCCTGCAAGCGAAGCTGGATCTGCAGCGCGTCGTCGAGTTTGGCGGGGGCGCAATAGCGCAGGTGCACGTCGGCCACGACGAACACCAGCCCGGCCTGCGCCGCCAGGTCGGATTGCGCTAGCCCGAGGCTGCGCAGCCATTCCGTGCGCGTGCGCTCGAAGAACTTGAGATAGTTGGCGTAATAGACGATGCCTCCGGCGTCGGTGTCTTCCCAATACACCCGCACCGGCCAGTGGAAGGCGCGCACGTCTGCACTCATGCCGCCTTGCGTTCCAGAAGGCCCCGCAGCCGACTGAGCGCTTCCTGCAGGTTGGTGATGCTGTTGGCGTAGCTCAGGCGGAAGTAGCGCTGGGGCTCGGCGGCGCCGAAGTCTTTGCCGGGCACTAGCACCACGCCGGTATCGCGCATGACCTCGAAGCAGAAGTCCCAGCTGTCGGCGCTGTAGGCGGAGCAGTCGGCGTACACATAAAACGCGCCGTCCGGCCGCACGGGCACGCGCAGGCCCAAGGCTTCGAGGCCGGGCACGATGAGGTCGCGGCGGCGCTGGAACTCGGCGCGGCGGCGTTCGTATTCGGCCAGGGTGTCGGGCTCGAAGCAGGCCAGCGCGGCCTGTTGCGCCACGCTGCTGGCGCAGATGAACAAATTGCCGGCCATGCGCTCCAGCGGAGCGACGAGCGCGGGCGGTACGACCAGCCAGCCCAACCGCCATCCGGTCATCTGGAAGTATTTGGAGAAGCTGTTGACGGTGATGATGTCGTCGCCCGCGGCCAGAGCGGTGTGGCCATAGCCGGCTTCATAGCTGAGGCCCAGATAGATTTCATCGACGATGCTCACCCCGCCACGCGCGCGCACCACGTCGGCGATGCGGCGCAGTTCGTCTGGCGCGATGGAGGTGCCGGTCGGGTTGGAGGGCGAGGCCAGCAGCACCCCGGCGGTCTGCGGCGTCCACGCGGCCTCGACTTCGCTAGCGGTGAGCTGAAAGCGCTGCGCGGCGGGGGCGGGCAGCATGCGCGCCCGCGCACCCGCAGCGGCCACGAAGTTCTTGTTGCACGGATAGCTCGGGTCGGGCATGAGCACTTCATCGCCCGGATTGAACAGCAGCAGGCTGGCGAGGGTGAGCGCGCCCGATGCGCCGGCGGTGATGAACACCCGCGCCGGGTCGAGCGTCACGCCGTGTACTTGGGCGTAGTGCTGCGCGATGCGTTCGCGTAGCGCAGGCAGTCCGGGCGCCAGGGTGTAGCCGGTGCGGCCGTCGCGCAACGCGCGGGTGGCGGCTTCGACCACGGGTTCGGGCGCGGTGAAATCGGGCTCGCCCACACTGAGATGGATCATGCTCTTGCCCTGCGCTTCCCAGGCCGTTTGCTGTTCGGCCGCGGCGCGCACCACGTCCATGACGTAGAAGGGTTCGATGGACTGGTTGCGTTGGGCTAAGCGCATGGCGGCTATCAGAGGGAGATCAGTCTTTGCGCGGCGGGCGCGGGCTGGCGCTGGCGCGCCGGGGGAAAGAAGCGGCCGCGCGTCGTGGCGGGGTTTTGGCCTTGTGGCTGACGGGCACGTTTGCGTAGGGGTTTGGCGGCGGGCTGAAATCGGTGGCCGTGGGCGGCGTCTGCGGGTGCGACTGGTTGGCGGCTTCGACCTCGGTCTTGCGCAATTGCGCGGCAATGCGGTCAAGCACGCCGTTGACGTATTTGTAGCCGTCGGTGCCGCCGTACACCTTGCCGAGTTCGACCGCTTCGTTGATGACCACGCGATAGGGCACGTCGAGATGACGCTGCAGCTCGAATGCCCCCATCAGCAGCAGGGCATGTTCCACCGGGGAAAGCTCGCTGGTCTGGCGGTCGATGTGCGGCTGAATGAGGGCGTCGAGCGGCCCGGCTTCGGCCAGCGCGCCATGCAGCAGCGACTGAAAGTGATCGTCGTCGAGCTTGATGGTGGGGTAGCGTTCGTGCAGAAAGGCTTCGATCGCACCGGTTTCGCTGCCGGCCAGCAGCCATTCGTAAATGCCCTGGAACGCGAGCTCACGCGACTTGCGCCGCGCGCTTTTGGGGGCGGTGGTTGCGGTCATGCGGCCTCGTCTTCGTCTGCGCTGATGTCGATGAACAGGTTGGCCATTTCCACCGCGACGCGAGCGCATTCGGCGCCTTTGTCGATGCGGGCCTCGGCCTGCGCTTCGTTTTCCACGGTGAGCACGCCGTTGGCCACCGGCATGTTGTAGTCGAGCATCACCTGAGCGATGCCGGCGGCGCTGGTATTGCTCACCACCTCGAAGTGATAGGTGTCGCCGCGAATCACGCAGCCGATGGCAATGAGCGCATCGAAAGCCTCGCTCTCGGCCAGCGCCTGCAGCATCAGCGGCAATTCGAGTGCGCCGGGGACGGTGTAGAGCCCGATGTCGTCTTCGTTCACTCCCAGGCGCTGGAGTTCGTCTAAGCAGGACTGGGTGATGCGGTCGGTAATAGCGGTGTTGAAGCGGGCCTGCACCACGGCGACGCGCAGTTCACGGCCATCGAGTTGTTCGGAAAGAATGCGGTTCTGGACGTTTTGCATGGCGTTGGATTGCAGATAAGTGGCGCGCCGCGGGGCGCAGAAGGGCAACAGCTTACGCGCCGGGCGCAAGGACGGGGGCGCTGTCCTGTGCGGACTCGAAGCCGACGATCTCCAGCCCGTAGCCTGCCATGCTGGGCATTTTGCGCGGTTGGCCGAGAAGGCGCATCTGCCGCACGCCGAGATCGCGCAGGATTTGCGCGCCAATGCCGTAGTCGCGCAAGGCGGTGACGCCCGATTTGGGCGGCGTGGCCGCCGGCTGCGACAAGCGCTCAAACTGGCTTTGCAATTGCGCGGCCGATTCGCCGCAGTTGAGCAGCACGGCCACGCCTACGCCTTCGCGCACGATGCGGCCAAGCGCCTGCGGCAGATTCCAGGAATGGCGCTGGCAGGCGGCATCGAGCAGGTCGAGAGCGGACAGCGGCTCGTGCACGCGCACCAGCGGCGCGGCCTGCGCGGCTAAGTCGCCATGCACCAGCGCCAGATGCAGGCCATGGCCTGCGCGGTCGGTGTAGGCCACGCAGTGCATGGGGCCGAACGGCGTCTGCATGGGGTGTTCGCCTACGCGCTGCACCAGCGATTCGGTGCGGCTGCGGTATTCGATGAGATCGGCGATGGCGCCGATTTTCAGATCGTGCTGCGCGGCAAATTGTTCGAGATCGGGCAGGCGGGCCATGGTGCCGTCGGCATTCATCACCTCGCAGATCACGGCGGCGGGTTCCAGCCCGGCCAGAGCGGCGAGGTCGCAGCCGGCCTCGGTGTGCCCGGCGCGCATCAGCACGCCGCCTTCAGCGGCCATGAGCGGGAAGATGTGACCCGGTTGCACGATGTCGCTGGCCTGTGCGGTGCGCGCCACGGCGGCCTGCACGGTGCGCGCGCGGTCGGCCGCCGAGATGCCCGTGGTGACGCCTTCGGCCGCTTCGATGGACGCGGTGAAGGCGGTGCCGTGCGAAGAGCCGTTGTGCTCGACCATGTGCCTGAGGCCAAGCTGCGCGCAGCTCTGGGCGGTGAGGGTCAGGCAGATCAGACCGCGCGCATGCGTGGCCATGAAATTGATGGCCTGCGGGGTGATGTGCTCGGCGGCAATGACCAGATCGCCTTCGTTTTCGCGATCTTCCTCATCGACCAGAATGACCATGCG
>CALBRU010000119.1 GCA_937927695.1 uncultured Thiomonas sp.
CGAGATAAGCTAGTGACTGGAGTTCAGACGTGTGCTCTTCCGATCTCGCTGCGGGTGAATTCGGCGTAGATCTCAATCACCTGGCCGACATCGACCACGAGCAGAAAGGGCGGACGGCCGCCGGCGGCAAGCTCGGCGGGTTCGAGCGCGCGGGCGTAGCCCTCGGCCTGGGCGCGGGCGCGCAGCAGGGCATCGTCGAAACGGCGGGTGTCTGCAGGCGCGCGCAGCTTCTTGGCTTCGAGCACAAAGCAGCCGCGGCGGTAGCAGTCGATGCGGCCGGGGCTGCTGCCGCCGTCGCCGTGGCGAAAGGTGACGGGCCGCTCGAACATGTAGTCTTGCTCGGGCGTGGGGTGCGGCACGGGCACGCCGAGCAACTCGCACAGCTCGCGCGCAAGGCTCTGCGCGGTGGAGAGGGCGGAGGCGACGACGCCGCTCCAGCGGGCGATGAAATCGGCGGCGCGGGCGGCGTCGGGGTGCGCGGCGGCACTGAGGGTTGCGGAAGGATGATCGGTCATGGCTTGGGCGGCGTTTGACGCGATGGTAGGGCGACCGCGCGCGCTGCCCTGCGGGCCGACGTTCGGTGGCTCAGTCGTGCCAGTTCAGCCACTGCAAGCCGGTCACGCGGGAGAATTCGCGCCCGTTGCGCGTAATCAGGGTGGCCTGATGACGCAAGGCCGTGGCCGCAATCAGGGTGTCGTGCGGGCCGATGGGCGTGCCGGCGGCTTCCAATTCCACGCGGATGCGGGCGGCCTGCGCGGCGCATTCGCTGTCGAAGGGCAAGATCTGCAGGGGACGCAGCAAGGCGGTCAACGCCGCCAGACGGGGCTGCGCCGCCTCTGCGGGCAGGCGCATGAGGCCGTAGCGCAGTTCGTATTCCACAATGGCCGGCACGCCGATGTCCGCCGGGGAAAGCGCCTGCAAGCGGGGCACGACCTGCGGGTCGCCACGAAAGTAATAGCTGATGGTGTTGCTGTCGAGCAAAAGCATGACGCGCGATCAAAAGCCCAGGCGCGGCACATCGGCGGGCTGCACGGCGCCGCCCTCTTCACGCAGCGGAAAATCAGCAAAACGGCCGGCCAGCGCGAGGCAGTCCTGCGGCCATTCCTGCGCGGCATATTTGCGGATGATGTCGGCCACCCAGCGACTTTTCGATACGCCGTTGGCCAGGGCAGCCTGATCGACCAGCGCTTGAGTGGCGTCGTCGAGATAGAGGGTGATTTGTGACATGGCGATCTCCCTGCAGTCCGTTAAGTATATGTGGAATTATACTTGCTTGAACGGCAGGGAGCGCCCATTCACATCCCTTCAAGCCGCCACAGCCTGCACCGCACTGCGCGCCAGCCAGCGCTGCAACCCGGCCAGCAGCAGGCCATAGAGCGGCAGCACGCCGAGCACGGCCATCGCCAGTTTGACCGCGTAATCCACCAGCGCGATTTCCACCCAGTGCGCGGCCATGAAGGGGTCGCTGCTGGCGTAGAAGGCGATGGAGAAAAACAGCACGCTGTCCACCAGATTGCCGAACACGCTCGACACCGAGGGCGCCAGCCACCAGTGGCGGCTGCCGGCCAGCGTGGCGCGCAGGCGCGAGAACACAAAAATATCGAGCATCTGTCCCACGGCGTAGGCGATGAAGCTGCCCAGGGCGATGCGGAACACGAACAGATTGAACCCGCTCAGCGCCGTCCACCCGGCAAACGCGCCGTCGTGAAACAGCACCGAGATGACGTAAGACAGTACGAGAGCAGGCAGCATGACCCAGCGCACCACGCGCCGCGCGGATGCCGCGCCGAGCAGCCGGGCGGTGAGATCGGTGGCGACATAAACCAGCGGAAAGGTGAAGGCCGCCCAGGTGGTGTGCAGGCTGTACAGGGTGATGGGCAACTGCACCAGATAGTTGCTGGCGATGATGATGGCGATGTGCAGCGCGGCCAGAGCGGCCACGACGGTGCGCTGGCGAGCAGCGCTCAAGTCAAGCGTGAACAACATGGACGACCTTTTTGCTTGGACGGTGGGTAAGGGAACCACCGGCGGCTGGCGCTTTATCGCGCAGCCTAGTTGCGAAAATGCGCAATTTTAAGCCACAGCGTCGTGTGCTCGCCGTGTGCCGCGCGCAAGCAATCCAAGGCCGTCCGAAGTTGGCTTGCCGCCCGCGCTGGCGCTCAGTATCGCCCGAGCACCGATTGACCGAAGCCCTGCAGCGGTCCCAGAGGATTGCGTGTGGTTTCCACCTCCGAGATTTCAGGCTGCCCGCCCCAGAGCTTGTACACCACGCGATCATCCACCACGAGCAAGAGCATGTTGAAACGCCAGCCGGTGGTGATGGTTTCGCGACGGAAGTCGAGAAAATCGAGCCAGAAATTGCCCACGCGCTTGCGGTCGATATGGCGCTGGTCGATCTCAAAACCGCGACAGGCGGTTTGCGCCTGCATGCAGTCGCGGATGCCGGGGTCGAGGGCCAAGTCATTGCCCGAAGGCGGCAGCAGCCGACGCACGATGTCGGCGTAGTTCAGGATGGTGATATTGGGCGTGGTCAACGGGTCGATGCCCTCCTGACGCAACTGGCCGGTTGTGGTGAGGTAAGGCGTAATCCGTTCATACGCGGCATGCGCCTGCGAGAAGTTGCTCCAGGGCTTGCTGGTCTGCGCCTCGCCGCGCGGCAGCAATGCGGCGCAACCACTGAGCGACCCGGCCAGACACAGACTGGATACCGCGGCGAGGAGGCCTAGCCAGAGCGAATACCTTGCGGAACGGCTGGAATCAGGACAAGACATGTATTGAGTGTAGAACGGCGCGACGCACGCCCGTAAAATCTGGCGCTTTGCTTCGGCGCTGCGTCATTTGCCGCGCCCCGCGCATTTCATCCGAACCGCGACATGCCGCCGCGCACCCGCACATTCCCATGACCGAACTCGCCAAATCGTTTGAGCCCCACAACATTGAAGCCCGCTGGACTCAGCGCTGGGAGGAACTGGGCGTGTTCGCCCCCACGCTGGACGCCGCCAAACCGTCGTTCTGCGTACAACTGCCGCCTCCCAACGTCACGGGCACGCTGCACATGGGACATGCGTTCAACCAGACGGTGATGGATACCCTGGTGCGCTACCACCGCATGCGCGGCGACAACACCCTGTGGGTGCCGGGCATGGACCATGCGGGTATTGCCACGCAGATCGTGGTGGAGCGGCAATTGCAGGCTGCGGGACTGAGCCGCCACGATCTGGGCCGCGAAAAGTTTGTCGAAAAAGTGTGGGAGTGGAAGCGGCAGTCGGGCAACACCATCACCGGCCAGATGCGCCGCATGGGCGACTCGGTGAGCTGGGCGCACGAGTACTTCACCATGGACGACAAGCTGTCGAATGCCGTGGTGGAGACTTTTGTGCAGCTGTACGAACAAGGCTTGATCTACCGCGGCAAGCGGCTGGTGAACTGGGACCCGGTGCTCAAGAGCGCGGTGAGCGATCTGGAGGTGGAAAGCCAGGAGCACGACGGCTTCATGTGGCACATCCTCTACCCCTTCAGCGACGGGCCGATCGACGGCGTGCGCGGCATGCACATCGCCACCACCCGGCCTGAGACCATGATGGCCGACGGCGCGCTGGCGGTGCATCCAGAAGATGAACGCTACGCCAAGTTCGTCGGCAAGTACGTCGATCTGCCGCTGTGCGACCGCAAGATTCCCATCATCGCTGATGGTTTCGTCGAGCGCGACTTCGGCTCGGGCTGCGTGAAAATCACCGGCGCGCATGACTTCAACGATTACGCCTGCGCGCTGCGACACGACATTCCGCTGATCACCATCTTCACCGACGACGCGCACATCAACCAAAACGGCCCCGCCGCGTACCAGGGGCTCGACCGCTACGCCGCGCGCAAGGCGCTGCTCAAAGACCTGCAAGCGCAGGGCTTACTCGAAAAGGCGGTGCCGCAC
>CALBRU010000120.1 GCA_937927695.1 uncultured Thiomonas sp.
ACGCCGCTGTGGCTGATCGGCTTTGTCATGTTCTTCGAGCCGCTGGTGTTCCGTCAGGGCGGTATCTCTGAGTACTGGGGCGTGTTTGCTGGCGTCTCGGCGCTGATCGTGGCCGGTATTCTGTATGGCCGTCGTCGCATCGCCTCGCATCTGCCCTCGCTGGAAGTGATGGATGATGTGATGTATAAGTCCATCGCCATCGGCTTCACCTTCTTCACCATCGCCACCATTCTGGGCGCCCTGTGGGCTGCCGAGGCTTGGGGCGGCTACTGGAGCTGGGACCCGAAGGAAACCTGGGCGCTGATCGTCTGGCTGAACTACGCCGCATGGCTGCACATGCGTCTCATCAAGGGGCTGCGCGGTCAGGTTGCCGCGTGGTGGGCGCTGACCGGCCTGCTGGTCACCACCTTCGCCTTCCTCGGCGTGAACATGTTCCTCTCGGGCCTGCATTCCTACGGCAAGCTGTGAGATGAACTAGCGATGTAAAAAAGGCCCTTCGGGGCCTTTTTTATTGGAAGTAGCCATGAAGAAAGAACTCCTTCACGCCCCAATCCCCTCAGAGCAGGCGGGGATGGCGTTGCACTGTAAGGTTTGGCGTGTTGCAGCGACTACCCGCTGTAGCGATGGAATAACGTCGCCTGATCTGCCGTCTATCGAACGGCATTCCAGCCCGCCGCACAGGAGCGCACCATGAGCAAGCGTCAAGACCAAGGTTTTGAACACCCGCATTCTTCGGAAATCACGCCGAAAGAAGTCTATAAAGATCGTCGGCACTTTCTCGCGGCAGCCGGAGTCGGCGCTGCGGCAGGCGTGGCGGCACTCACTGCGCATCGTGCGCAGGCGACCGCAACACCTGTGCATGGCGGCCTGCCCGCGCCGGGCAAGTTGCCTGCGCTGGCCGCGCAAAAGAACACCGCCCTGTCCACCACGCAGGCGACGACGCCTTACAAAGACGTCACGACCTACAACAATTTCTACGAATTCGGCACGAGCAAGAGCGATCCGTCCCAGAATGCTGGGAGTCTGACGACCCGGCCGTGGACCGTGGTGGTGGAGGGCGAGGTGCGCAAGCCGCGCACCTTCGGCATCGACGATCTGCTCAAACTCGCGCCGATGGAAGAGCGCATCTACCGCCATCGTTGCGTCGAGGGTTGGGCGATGGTGGTGCCCTGGTTGGGCTATTCGCTCTCCAACCTGCTCAAGGCCGTCGAGCCCACGGGCAACGCCAAGTATGTGCAATACATCACTTTGCTTGACCCGGCGGAGATGCCGGGCCAGAACGACCCCATTCTGCAATGGCCCTATCTTGAAGGGCTGCGCATGGATGAAGCCATGCACCCGCTCACCCTGCTGACCTTCGGCCTGTACGGTGAGGTGCTGCCCAATCAGGACGGTGCGCCGATGCGCATGGTCATTCCCTGGAAGTACGGGTTCAAGGGCGGCAAGTCCATCGTCAAGATTCGGCTGGTGGAAAAGCAGCCCATCACGTCTTGGATGCGAGCCGTGCCGCAGTGGTACGGGTTCTACTCCAACGTCAACCCCGACGTGAGCCCGCAGAACTGGAGTCAGGCCAATGAACGCATGATCGGACAGGGCGGCGCCTTCGGCGGGCTGTTCACGCCGCGCATTCCCACGCAACTGTTCAACGGTTATGGCGCGCAGGTCGCCAGCCTGTATCAGGGCATGAATCTGAAAAAGTTTTTCTGAGCGCCATGACTACCGCGTCGTCGCTATCTCTGCCGCGCCGGGTCTTGCGCAACCGGGCGGTCAAACCGCTGTTGTTCGTGCTGTGTCTGCTGCCCTTTGCCGACCTGTTCTGGCGCGGCTGGACCAACGATCTGGGGCCCAACCCGGAACAGACCGTGATCTGGACCACCGGTCTTTGGGCATTGCGGCTGCTGCTGCTCACCCTGTCGGTCACGCCTTTGCGCAAGCTCACCGGATGGGCCGAACTGGCGCGCTTTCGGCGGATGTTCGGCTTGTTTGTGTTTTTTTACGCGCTGCTGCATTTCACCGCTTGGCTGGGGCTAGTTAACGGCTTCAGTGTCGACATGGCCTTGCGCGATGTGGTCAGACATCCCTTTGTGCTCGCCGGCATGACCGCCTTGTTGCTGATGACCCCGCTGGCGCTGACCTCCACCAACGGCATGATCCGCCGCCTCGGCGCCCGCCGCTGGCAGGCCTTGCACCGTCTCGTTTACGTGGTTGGTGTGGTGGCGGTATTCCACTTCTGGTGGGGCAAGCTGGCGAAGAACAATACCGCAAGTCCCACGGTCTATGCGCTGATTCTCGCGCTACTGCTGGGGTTGCGGCTGTGGTGGGCCTGGCGGGCGGCGCAGGCACGCCACGTGCAGCGTCAAACCTCATCCGCCTCAGATACTCAGGGTCAGGGCAAGAGCCGTTCGCTGGCGTAGAGTTGTTCGGGCGTTTCGCGCGGGCGAATCAGCGTGGCGGTGGCGCCGTCGATCATGACTTCGGCGGGGCGGCCGCGGCTGTTGTAGTTGGACGCCATCACCATGCCGTAGGCGCCGCTCGACAAAATGGCCAGCAGATCGCCTTCCGCCAGCGCCAGGGCGCGGTCGCGCGCCAGCCAGTCGGCTGATTCGCACACCGGGCCGACGATGTCGTATTTCAAGGCGCTGCCTTCCCGCTGCTCGGCGGGGACGACGACTTGCTCGGCCGAGTAAAGCGCGGGGCGGATCAGATCGTTCATGCCGGCGTCGATCACTGCAAAGTGCTTGACCGGGGTGGATTTGAGAAACAGGGTGCGCGTGAGCAGCACACCAGCATTGCCGACGATGGAGCGACCGGGCTCGATCACGACGGTGCGATGACCGAAACCGCGTGCGGAGATGCGCGCCAGCAGCGGGCTCAGCCACTCCTGCGGCGTCGGCGGGGTTTCGTCGGTATAGCGGATGCCCAGACCGCCGCCGAGATCGATGTGCTCGATTTTCGCGCCCTTGCGCTCAATCTGCTCCACCAGATCAAGCACCTTGTCCAGTGCGTCCAGATAGGGTTCGACAGTCGTGATCTGCGAGCCGATGTGGCAGGCGATGCCCACCAGCTGCACTTGCTCGAACTGCGCAGTCTGCAGCGCAAGTTGCGCAGCCTGATCTTGCGAGATGCCGAATTTGTTGGTTTTCAGGCCCGTGGAAATATAGGGGTGCGTGCCGGCGTCGACGTCCGGGTTGACGCGCAGCGCCACACGCGCCACTTTGCCCGCGGCCAGTGCAATCCGGTTGAGCGCGGCCAACTCGCTGGGCGACTCGACGTTGAAGCACTCCACGCCGACATCGAGCGCAAAGCGCATATCGTCTGCCGACTTGCCCACACCGGAAAACACCACCTTGCCCGCGTCACCGCCCGCAGCCAATACCCGTTTGAGTTCACCCGCCGAAACGATGTCGAAGCCCCAGCCCAGGCGCGCAAGCAACTGCAGCACCGCCAGGTTGGAGTTCGCCTTCACCGCGTAACGCAGGGCGACGTGCACCGGGCTGGCCTGCGCCGCCTGGCTATAGCGTTGCGCCGCCTCTTCGATCGAGGCGCGCGAATAGACATAGGTCGGGGTGCCAAATTCAGCCGCCACGGCTGAGGCCGTGACTTGCTCGATCTTCAAGGTCGAGCCGGCATAGGCGATGTGGGGGTGCCCAGGCAGGGCAGGGAGGAGCAAGGTCTTCATCAAGGCGTCCGAAAAAGGGCGGCAAACAAACGTGGCAAGCAATTGCAGCAAACCGAGGCAGCAAACCGAGGCAGCAAACCGAGGCAGCAAACCGAGGCGGCCAACCCTCAGCGCTGCGCGGCAGAGGCTGAATGCGCTGGGGCGGGCGTGGGCAGGTACAAGGGGCCGGTCTGACCGCAGCCGCCCAGCAAAGCAACCACCCCCAGCGCGGCAATCAGGCGTAGCAGTGGGCGCAGGTGCTGCGGTCGATTAAGCTGTGTGTCCATCGAAAATCAGTGTATCAGCCGCCCCATGTCCAACCTGCCTGAAAAGCCCGAACCGCTCGACGACACCCGTTATCTGCAGATTGCCGAACAGGCCATGGCTGCCATCGAAACCGCAGCCGACGCCGCCGACCTCGATTCCAAACGCGACGGCTCCGTGCTACGGCTGGAACTCGACAGTGGAGATCAGGTCATCATCAACCTGCAGCAGCCCACGCATCAGGTCTGGCTCGCCTCGCGTGCCGGAGCGCATCACTTTGTGTGGAGCGGCAGCCATTGGTGCGACACCCGCACCGGAGAAACGCTCGGCGCGGCGCTACACCGGGTCATGCAGACGCTGGACGCGCCGCCTCTCGACTTGCCCACGCTGTAAGCCAGTTCGGCGTCAATTGCCTTTGAACAGGTCGAGGATGGAGTCGCGCTCTTGCCGCGTGACCTCGGGCGGCGGCAGAGGCGCGTCCAGTCCGAGGCTGGCAACCCCGCCGCCATTGGCGAAGTTGCTGTACACCGGCTCGCCGTTTTCCACCACGATGCCCGGCGGTTGCGCATAGCTGGCAACCGGCACGTTCTGCAAAGCCGTCTGCATGTAGCGAATCCAGATCGGCAAGGCAAGCGCACCGCCGGTTTCCTTGTTGCCCAGTT
>CALBRU010000121.1 GCA_937927695.1 uncultured Thiomonas sp.
GCAACAGCTACGCCGCCCAGGGCAAAGACGGCTACCTGCCCTTCAAGACCGTGCCCGATAGCGGCCGCGCGCTGGATACCTATCTCGACTATGCCCAGTCTTTCGTCGACTACGTCAAGAAGGTCGGCACGCTGAACAAGCTGCCCGTGAGCGATTACTCGACGCAGAACTTCTACGACAAGACCGGCGCGCTTCAGCAGTAATCCTGCCCGGCCAACATCCCCAAAACCCGCTGATCCTCAGGAGTCATCCATGAATCACCCTGCATTTTTTCTCACCAGCCGCCGCGCGGCGCTTGTCGCCATCGGCAGCGTCTCGCTTGCGCTTGCCGCCTGCGGTGGGGGCAGCAGTACCGCATCCACCACGCCGACCCCAGACACCGCCGAGGCGGCAACGCCAGCGGCGGGTGCAAAGCTCAGCCTGGCCATGGTCGAGACGACCGATCTGCACACCAATGTGCTGAGCTACGACTATTACACGACCAAGGACACCGACACCCTCGGTCTCGACCGCGCCGCTACGCTGATTCAGGCCATCCGCAAGGACAACCCCAACACGCTGCTGTTCGACAACGGCGACACCATTCAGGGCACGGCGCTGGCCGACTACCAGGCCACCGTGGAGCGCGTCTCATGCGACCAGACCCTGGCCATCTTCAAGGCCATGAACTACCTGAAGTACGACGCCATGTCGGTGGGGAATCACGAGTTCAACTATGGCCTCGACTTCCTGAGCCAAGTCACGCACAACGCCAATTGGAACCCGCAGTATGCCAACTGCAAAGGGCCCGACTTCCCACTGGTTACCGCCAACGTTTACAAGAGCGCAGACAAACAGGGGCTGTACGCCCCCTATACCCTGCTCGACCGAAAATTCACCGCCAGCGACGGCAAGGCTTATACGCTGAAGATCGGAGTCATCGGCTTCACGCCGCCGCCGATCATGCAGTGGGACAAACGCTGGCTCGATGGCAATGTCTACACCGAGGGCGTGAAGGAAATGGCCGCCAAGTACGTGCCTGAAATGCGCAGCAGGGGCGCGGATGTAGTAGTCGCCCTGGTGCACGGCGGAATTTCCACCGCGCCTTACAGCCCCACGATGGAAAACGCCGCCTATTACGTGGCCGACGTTCCCGGTATCGACGCCATGTTCATGGGCCACTCGCACAGCTACTTTCCCGATGGCAAGAACTACGCCAACATCACGGGCGTCGACAACGTCAAAGGCACCATCAAAGGCGTTCCCGCCATCATGGGCGGCTTCTGGGGCAACAGCGTGGGTCTGATGAAAATGGATCTGAGCTGGGACGGCAAGCAGTGGAAGGTCGCCAGCGCGACGTCCAGCCTGCAATCCATCAACGCCAAAGACGCCAGCGGCGCCGCGGTCATCATTCCGGCCGATCCTGCGATCAAGGCGCTGATTCAGGCCGAGCAGGATGCAACGGTCAAATACGTCAACACGCCCATCGGCAGCACGCAGTACCGCATCGCCAGCCAGTTCACGCAGGTGGGCGACGTCAGCGTGGTGCAACTCATCAACGATGCCCAGATTGCGGCCTACAAGTCGTACGCCGATGTCAATTTGCCGCAATATGCGAACTTGCCCGTGTTGTCGGCGGCGGCGCCTTTCAAGATGAATTTCCGCGCCACCGGCTATACCGACATTCCTGCCGGCGGTGTGGCCATCAAAAACATGGCCGATCTCTACATCTACCCCAACACGCTGCAAGCTGTCAAAGTCACCGGGGCGGATGTGAAGCTCTGGCTCGAAAAGTCGGCGCAATACTTCAACACCATCGACCCCGCCAAAACCACAGACCAGCAACTCATCAACTCAACATTTGCCTCATACAACTTTGACGTCATTCAAGGCGCGGGGCTCGCCTACCAGATCGACGTCACCAAACCTGTGGGTCAACGCATCGTCAACCTGCAAATGAACGGCAAGCCGCTCGACCAGAACGCCGAGGTCATCGTGGTGACCAACAACTACCGTGCCAGCGGTCTGGGCCAATTCATCGGAAAAACATTCCCAGATTCGAGCTATGTCATTTACGAGTCACCCGATGAAAACCGCGAGGCCATCATCGCCTACGTCAAGGCCCAGCAGACCCTGACCCGCGCGAACAATGCCAGCAACCGCAACTGGAATTTCGTCAAAACGACCACTGCGGGCAAGGTTCTGTTTGAATCGAGCCCCAACGCCCTGCAACTCGCCTTTGACGACGGCATCGCCAACGTCACGCTCGACTCCACCAAGCCGGACGGCAGCGCCAGCGTTTACCAGGTTCACCTCGACCGCTGAGCAGACTCTACAAAGCAAAACGGCGTGCTCTTGCACGCCGTTTTGCTATCTCAACGCTGAAAGAGGCTGCTTATTTCGGGCAGGTGGCCGTGCTGCCCGGCACTTTGCCGACCAGCAGCAGGAAAGAGGAGAACGGGTCCATGGCGCGCATGGCCACCATCTTCGGCCCCTGGAATTCGAGGCGACCGAACATCATGGCTTTCATCGGGCCGTATTCGCCCTTGCCCATTTCTTCCCACTGCTTGGTGTTGGCGTGCATGAGAAAGTCGACGTCGAAGTTGGGCTTGAGGGTGGGCGCGCCGCCGGAGACGCACATGGCCTTGTCGTTTTGCAGTTGCAACTTGAGCTCAACCGCGGTGTCCTTGCCGCAATCGGTGCGGTACATCTCCACCAGCTTGTAGCCGCGGCCTTTGTCGTCGTGCATGAACTCGCCCTTGAGCCCGTTGGTCAGCTCGGGGGTGTTGTTCCAGGCGGTGCAGGCTTCGCTGGCCCATTGGGGCGACATCAGCACCGGGGTGTCGGCCCAGGCTGTGGCCGACACGCAGGACAGGGCCATACCGGCGGCCAGACCGAGGGCTTGCAGCGAACGGCGGGGGTTGAACAGTGTTTTCATGTAGGGTTGTCTCCAAGAGGGTTTGAAACACTCGCGCAGGGGATGGTGATGGAGCCCTGCCGTGGCGCGACGACACGGCGACAGGCTGGATTTCAAGCGGAAGGGTCAGTCAGGCAACAGCTCCTGCGCGCGCTGAGCGAAGGCTTGTGCTTGTTTCTCGTCGATGAACAAGCGGATGAATTTGACGCAGGCTTGCACGGCGGCAGCGCGGCCTTCCGGGGTGTCGGGATGTTGTTCGATTTTCTGCACCAGCCGCGCGGCCTGGGCGCCGAACTGTTCTTCGACGAGGGCGATGAGCAGGCCGTGGGGGGTCTGCTGCGGCGCGTCGGCGGCAAACAAGGAGACGGGCGCAACTGAGGGAGACGCGGCGGCGTTGCGCACCAGATAGCCGTCATCGAGCAGGCCGCGCAGCGCTAGTAGGCAGCGCTCGGGGTCGGCGCCCGCTTTGAGCAACTCGGCCACCGGCCGATGGCCATCGGCCATGATGAGCAGATTGCGCTGCCCGGGCAGGAGATGGTGGGCACGGGTGGCGAGTTCTTCACGACCCTTGGGCGTTTTTTCCAGTATCCAGTCGAGCGGCAATTCAGCAGACATCTCCTTCGGGTGCGACTTGGGCGCCGCACCGGTCTCCTTGGTTTTGATCGCGCAACACGCTGCGCCACAGTCCAGGGAGTATGCCGATTTGTTGCCCGGCTGACACCGGGATGAACCCGCAGAAAAAAGGCCCGCACGCGGCGGGCCTGGATGAAACGTCTGCGGGATGCTCAGACTTTGGTGGTCTGCGGCAAGCCGGTGATGTAGCCCACGGCAGCGCCATAGCCGTTTTCGTAGTTCTTGTCGATCAGCGGCTCCAGAGTCTGGAACACCTTGGCGTGCAGGCCGGTGGTATTGGTCACACCGTTGGCGGTGACGGTCTTGATCTCCCAGTCGCCGGGGTGCTGGAAGTTGCTCATCACATACATCCAGCCGTTCACGTTATCGACGCCCTGCAAGCCAGTGCTCTCGGCACCCGCCGGGGTGGAGAGGATGCGGCTGAGCTGCTTGGTATCGACGTTATAGGCCCAGAGGAAGTTGTTGACATGCATGCCGCTGTCTTCGCCGATGAACAGGGTGCGCAGCTTTTCCGAGAACTTGAGGTTGTCGGGGTTGGCGATCTTGTTCGGATTGGCGAGATTGCCCAAGGCATCGGGCGTGGCCAGGTCTTCGCCCACCAGCGCGGCAGGCGCAGCCATGTCCACCGGCACCCACTCGCTGTTCATCGCAGCGCCGCTGGTGTCCACTTGCCCGGCCTTGAGGTTGAGGGCGTACACCGCACCGGCCTTCGGCCCGGCGACTTTGAAGCCAGGAATCGAGCCATCGACCATCGACGACTGGATATAGGACATGGCGGAGTAGGCGATCTTGTCTTTGGCGTTGACGGTCGTGCCCTCCATTTTGGTGAAGGCCATGGTGCCGCCCATGAGCCCGGCGTAGCGGTGGGTTTCGAGGAAGGCTGCCGCCTTTTCCTGCCCCGGAACGAGCTTGATCCAGTTTTTCTTGCCGCCCAGCCAGACCTGGGTGTAGGTGGGATCGACCGGGTCGGTGGTCTTCACGTCCATGATGCTGGGCGTGCCGCCGTTTTGCGCCGCGACCTGCGCCAGCGCCAGCACTTCCGCACTGGTGGCATGGCCGAGGTTCACCCATTTCAGCGTGAAGGTGCCGGTGCCCACACCCGGAGCGCTGGTCTGCGTTGCTTGAGCAACGTATAGCGTGCCGGCCGACAGGTCGGCGGCTTTATCGGCGATGAACAGGAACAGACCGCCGTTGGTGGCGTCGTCGCCCATCAGCGCGGTGCGCTGGTCGGGCATGACCTGGATGAGTTCATGCGAAATGCGGCCCATGCAGTAATGTTTTTTCACCGTGCCGGTGCCGTCGGCGTTGACGGTCACTTCGGGCAGATGGCCGTAAAGATAAGGATTGGCCTTGACCGGATCGCTCACCGCGGCGGCGTCGCCGTACAGATTGGTGATGAAGGCCTGGAACTGGGTGTTCTTGGCGATGGAGGCGGCGTCGGGCTCGTACTCTTCACTGCTGAGATGCGTGCCCCACGGGGATAGGCTGGCGCCGCAGGTGATCCACAGGCCATTGGCCGGTGCGGTGGGCACGTTGTAATACTTCACCAGACTGAGCTTGCCGGTGGCCGGGTCTTGGTCGAGGGTGAGCACGGCAATGGGCGATGGCAGTTTGCCGTAGGCCGAGACGCCCGCCTGATCCAGGCTGGTGTATTCGAACTGCACCACGGCGAACACGGTGTTGCCCTTCACACCGGCAACCTTGGCGCCCGGCACCGTCAGCAGCGTCGTGCCGTCGGGGGAGTCAGAGAAGAACTGGCGTTCCTTGCCCGCCACGGAGGTGTCCATGATGGGCTTGCCGTTGATGTCGAAGTAGCTGCCGGCGATCAGTGTGCCGCCATTGCCGTTGGGCACTTGCTGGCCGGTGATGAAAATCGGTTGATAACCAAGTTGGTAAGTCTGGCTGCTGCCGTCGCTGTAGGCCACTTTGAGCGCCGAAGCGACGTTGGTCGTCGCCATGCTCGCCGGGTCGGCGATGCCGGGCGCGGCCATCGCGGTGAAGGCTGCGGCCGTGGGGGTGGCGGTGGCCGCAGTGGCCGCCGTCGAGCCGCCACCGCAGGCGGCGAGCAGGGCGGAACCGCCCAGGCCGGCACTCAGCGGCAGCAAAGGCGCGCCACCGAACAGCTTCAGGGCCTGGCGTCGTGAAGGATTGGCTGGGGATTGGGACATCTTGAACTCCATCAGGGAAGGGCCGACAACAATGGCGTTACGGCTGAAAACGAAAAGTTACAGTTCAAATGTGACAAGATGTTGAATCGTCTGCCGGGCCCTGCGCGTTTGCGCCCGGCGGAAAGCGCCATCGTGCGAACATGTCGGCATTGCTCCGCCCACTGCCCGCCTCGATGTTCAAACTCCCGCAAGCCCCCTTCCCTCCAGACAACATGGGCCGCCGCCGCTGCCTGCACGCAGGTGCCGG
>CALBRU010000122.1 GCA_937927695.1 uncultured Thiomonas sp.
CTGCGTCATGTCCAGGCCGCCCAGCTTCTCGCAGGTCCCGGTGGGCTTGACGACGAAGTCGCCCGGGTTGTAGCTCATGCTCGACGTGCCCTTGCGCGAATGCAGGCCGGACAGACCAGCGCAGTCGTTGTGCCCTGCGGTGGCCACGCCGAAGCACTTGCCCATGCTCTCGGCATGCGCGGCCGGAGTGAGGGCAAGAGCGCCCATGGCAAGCATGGAGGCGGCTGCGGTACTGAGAAATTGGCGCTTGTTCATTTGAAACTCCTGATTGAAATGTCGGAAGAACTGTGCAGCCATCTTGGCTGCTGTGGCCCGCAGTTCAGTGCGGGTTGAGACTTTGTCGCCCGAGATAGGCCAGCCTGACAGCTGGAGCAAAATATTTTTTCGGGAGCCCGAATGCTGGCCGGGCTCCCGAACACAACCCTGCCATCACGGCCCGAATTTGGCGCGGGCATCCGCTTCGTTCATGCCGCCCATCTGCGCACAGGTTCCCGCTGCGACCACGCGGAAATCCGCGGGGCTGCGCGTGGCCGAGCTCTGGCCCTTGCACGAATGGAGCCCGCCCAGACTGGCGCAGTCGTTCTGCCCTGCTTCAGCGATGCCGAAGCACTTTTCCATGCCGGCTGCGTGAGCTGCGGGCGCCAGTCCCAATGCGCCCAGCGCAAGCACTGCAGCGGCGGCTGATTGAATGAGGTCTTTCCTGTTCATGATGTTGATCTCCATAGGGTGAACTGCAATAAAGACAAGTCACTTGCGGCAGTCGGTCTGCCGCGATCAGCGCTGCTGCGCCGATTCGTCTTGTGGGTAGCAAGGCATTTCGCCATGCTGACCATGCGTGGCCGGGTATTGGCCCGCACACACGGCGTGCGCCGTGGAAACAAAGGCCAGGCTGGAAACCGCCAATAGCGCGGCAGCCCAGATGCGTGCAAAATTCAGCGTTTTCATGGTGTATCTCCTTGATTGATCACCCCAACCCTGCTGGCGCTTTCGCCTGCATCCCAAGCTGGTTGCATATCTGTCGCAATACCCTGCTAGAACTGACAGCCCGTTACATCTTTCTGATACTCATGACGGCTCCGGATGCGGCTCCCTTGAATCAAAACGACATCGCACAACGGCTGCATGCCCTGCGGCCCACGTTGATGCGCCTAGCGCAGCTGCAATTGCGCAACGCGGCCTGGGCGGAAGATGCGGTGTCTGAAACTTTATTGGCCGCGATCGAAGGCTCGGCGCGCTTTGCGGGCCAGTCGCAGCTCAAGACCTGGGTGGTGGGCATCCTCAAGCACAAGGTGCTTGACCAGCTCCGCCTGCGCAAGCGCGAAGTGGGTTACGACACCGATGAAGAAGGCGAGGTGCTGGAAGAGTTGGTGTTCGTCCCCGACGGTCATTTCCGCACCATGCCGCAGACTTGGGAAACGCCGGCCGATGCCTTGCAACAGCGCCAATTCTTTGAAGTGCTCGAAGCCTGCATGGACGCACTGCCCGGACAGATCGGCCGCGTGTTCCTGATGCGCGAATGGCTGGAACTCGATACCGATGCCATCTGTCAGGAATTGCGCATTTCCTCGACCAATGTCTGGACCATGCTGCACCGCGCCCGCATGCGCCTGCGCGAATGTCTGCAACTCACCTGGTTCGGGAACCCCGCAACGTGAACTACCCTTTCCGCCGCACCTGCCGTGAAGTCGCCGGTCTCATTCTGGCCCGGGAAGACCGCGCGCTCAACTTTCCTGAGCGCCTGTCCATTCGCATTCACTTCATGGTCTGCAAGGCCTGCCCGAACTTCGCGCAGGAAGTGCAGACCATGCGCAGCGCGCTACAACAATGGCGCAACTACAGCGAGAACGACGACGACCGTTCAAGTTGAGAGCCACGCTGCCCTGGCTGTGCGGGCTAAAAACTGGCCGCCTGGAGCGCGGCCGATAGGGCGTGCGTGGCATGCTTTCGTCGCTCCACCTCAGCCAACCCTGCCCGCCAGAGGCCGCGCGCAAAAGCCAGTATCAGCCGCTCACTTTGCGATACGCGGCCAGCAAGGCGCTGTGGTTGATACTGGCTTCAAAGTTGGA
>CALBRU010000123.1 GCA_937927695.1 uncultured Thiomonas sp.
CCTGCATTCTGTCGAACGCCGGAAACGCGGTGAACACCGCCAGCACCACGGTGAGCAGGGGCACCAGGGAGATGAGGGTGGTGAAGGTGAGGCTACCGGCGGTTTGCGCCAGATTGTCCTGAGCAAAGCGTCGGGCCAGGGTGCGCAGGCTGGCGAGCAGGGTGTCGGAGGGGCGGAGGCGGGGCATGGCAATACGATAGCGGCATGAAAGACATCCTGATTCTGTATTACAGCGTACACGGCGGCACCCGCACGCTGGCCGAAAGTATGGCGCAAGGCGTGGCGCAGGTGCCGGGGGCGCTGCCGCGGGTGCGTACCGTGCCGCGGGTCAGCACCGTGGCGGAACAGACCGCACCGTCCATTCCCGACGAAGGGCCGCCCTATGTGGAACTGAGCGATCTGCAGGAATGCGCCGCTTTGGCGCTGGGCTCGCCCACGCGGTTTGGCAATATGGCCGCGCCACTCAAATATTTTCTCGACCAGACCTCGGCGCTATGGCTTTCGGGCGCCCTGGCGGGCAAACCGGCGGCGGTGTTCACCTCCACCGGCACGCTGCACGGCGGGCAGGAAAGCACGCTGCTGTCGATGATGCTGCCGCTGCTGCACCACGGCATGCTGATCGTCGGCCTGCCCTACACCGAGACGGGGCTGATGACCACCCGCGGCGGCGGCACGCCCTACGGCGCCAGCCATCATGCCGCGCCCGACGCCAGCCTGCCGGTGAGCGAAGAAGAAAAGCGTCTGGCGTTTGCGCTGGGACAGCGGCTGGCGCGCGTGGCGCTCAAGCTCGCGGCGAACTGAACCGAGGGCATGATGCCGACGTCCCAAGCGTTATCGACCGCCTTCTGGCAGCACATCTGGCACCGCGGCGCGGTGGCGAGTCTGCTGGCGCTCATTTTGCTGTGCGTGGTTTGGGAGTTGTGGGTGGCGCCGCTTCATCCCGGAGGGTCGCTGCTGGTGCTCAAAGTGCTGCCCCTCTTGCCCGCCGTGCCTGGTGTGCTGCGGGGCCGGGCGCAGACGTTTCGCTGGCTGAGTTTGCTGCTGTGGTTTTACGCGGCCGAGGGCATCACCCGCGCGTTGACCGACCCCAGCGCGGCGTCGCGCGGGCTGGGGTGGATCGAGTTGCTGCTTTCGCTGTTGTTGTTCCTCAGCGTGGGCGGTTTTTTGCGCACGGGGGCACCGCGTCATGCTGCCCGCTGAACAGCATCGCTTTCTGGACGCCTTGCGCGCCTTGCTGGGCACGTCGCATGTGCTGCACCAGGCGGAAGACTGTGCGCCCTATCTGACCGATTGGCGCAAACGCTATCAGGGGCGCGCGCTGGCCGTCGTGCTGCCGGGCGACGCCGCGCAGGTGGCCGGGGTGGTGCAGCTTTGCGCGCTGCACGGCGTGGGGGTGGTGCCGCAGGGCGGCAATACCGGCCTGGTCGGCGGGGCTACGCCAGACGCCAGCGGCGAGCAGATCGTGCTGAGCACACGGCGGCTCAATCGCATTCGGTCCATCGACCCCGCCGGCGGCGTGCTCATCGCGGAAGCCGGGTGCATTCTGGCCACTGTGCAGCAAGCAGCAAGCGAGCACGGCCAGCTGTTCCCGCTGTCTTTGGCTGCCGAAGGCAGTTGCACCATAGGCGGCAACCTCTCGACCAACGCCGGCGGCACGGCGGTCTTGCGCTACGGCAACGCGCGCGAGCTGTGTCTCGGACTGGAAGTCGTCACCGCGCAGGGCGAGGTGCTCGACGCCCTCAACCTGCTGCGCAAAAACAATACCGGCTACAGCCTGCGCGATCTATACGTTGGCGCCGAGGGCACGCTGGGCATCATCACCGCGGCGGCGCTCAAGCTCTTTGCGCAACCGGCGGCGCAAATCACCGCGCTGGTAGCGGTGCAGGATGTGGCCGCCGCCATTGGTCTGCTCGGTCTGGCGCAAGTCCGGCTGGGATGCAGCCTCACCGGCTTCGAGCTGATGAGCGCGCACAGTCTGCAACTGGTGCAGCAGCATTTTCCGCAGCTCGCTTTGCCTTTTGACTTGCCCAGCGCCTGGTGCGTGCTGCTGGAGTCGAGCGAAACCGAGGGCGAGCCGCAGGGCAGGGCGCGTCTGGAATCTCTGCTGGAGACGGCGCTGAGCGATGGCTTGATCGTCAATGCAGCCGTGGCGCAGAGCCTGGCGCAAAGCCGTGCGCTTTGGCATTTGCGTGAATCGATTCCGCTGGCACAGGCGCAGGAAGGGCTGAACATCAAGCACGATATCGGCGTGCCGCTGTCACGCATGGTCGCCTTTGTCGAGTCTACCGCCGAGTTGGTGACGCAGGCGCTGCCCGGTGCTCGGCTGGTGGTTTTTGGCCATCTGGGCGACGGTAATTTGCACTACAACGTGCAGGCCCCGGTGGGCGCGGATGCGGCACGTTTTCTGGCTGAGCATCAAGCCGTTTGCAACCGCATCGTGCACGATGCCGCGGTGGCTTGCGGCGGAACGTTTTCTGCAGAACACGGAGTCGGCCAGCTCAAGCGGGACGATCTGGCGCGTTACGGCAACCCGGTTGCGCTGGCCCAGATGCGTGCCCTCAAGCAGGCGCTCGATCCGCAGAATCTGATGAATCCGGGGAAGATGTGGCCCGGCTGATACCCGGCAGCGCTTCGCCGCAGCGGCGACAATAGCGGGCATCTGCAGTGTGTCCGACCAGCCCGCAGCGCGAGCACGCCGTGGCGTCTACCTCTTGCGCCTGGCGGTGTTCTTCGACGCGGCGCTGGTTTCGATACGAGTTGATCAGCTCCGCCGAATAGATGCCCGTCGGCACGGCGATGATGCCGTAGCCCACGATGATGATGCCCGAGGTGATGATCTGCCCCAGCGCCGTCTTCGGCGTGATGTCGCCAAAGCCCACCGTCGCCATGGTGACGATGGCCCAGTAGATGCCACGCGGAATGCTGGTGAAGCCGTTTTGTGGCCCCTCGACCAGATACATGATGGAGCCAAAAATAGTGGTCAGCGTCAGCACGCTGATCACGAACACAAAAATCTTGTTCTTGCTGCGAGACAGCGCATCGAGCATCTGATTCGACGCGCTGGTGTATTCCATCAGCTTGAGAATTCGGAAGATGCGCAGCACCCGCAGAGTCCGGATGGCCGTCAAATAGCCCGAACCGAGAAACAGCAGTTCCAGATAGACCGGCAGAAAAGACAGCAGATCGATGATGCCGAAAAAGCTGCGTGCGTACCGCCACGGGTTCTGCACCACGGA